>JAUYOL010000043.1 GCA_030695905.1 Candidatus Omnitrophota bacterium
AGAGCATATAGGATCACATGAGCACATGAACACAGGGGCACAAATAAAATATATCTACCAGGAGAATAAGGGGCCAGCGGCGGCAAGAAATAATGGAATACGTGCGGCAAAAGGCGATTATGTAGCGTTCCTTGATAGCGATGATATATGGCTGCCCAAGAAATTGGAGCTTGAAGCAGGCAAAATGGTGACAGATTCTGGCTATGGCTTGATGCACACAGATAGGTTTCGCATGGATCTCAATGGCTGTATAGCGCCAAAGAGATGCATCGCTATGCCCGAAGGGTTTATATTTAAAGAACTTTTAAGACAAAATTTTATATGCGCCTCGTCCGTTTTGGTTAAAAAAGAATGCTTTACCAATGTCGGACTATTTGACGAGGACAGGAATAATAGAAGTGAGGACTATGATATGTGGCTGCGGATAGCCGTTAAATATAAAATTGGATCTATAAATGAGCCTTTGGTGAAATACCGTGTGAACCCATCTGGTTTTAACCGTTCGATGATCAAGCCTGCCTATGACAGCGAAAGAAGCGCGTTCTTAAAGGCGCTTGGCCACTATAATGGAGACCGCGAAAGACTGAAAAACAAAAGGTTGCATGGCCTGATGCGCAGGATGGGAAATTCTTTTCTCGACGTAAGGGATTACAGGGAAGCAAGTTATGCCTTCGCCTTAGCGGTAAAGATGAATTACTTTGACCTTAGGTCGGCCGGTTATTATATCATTTCGAAGCTTATGGATAGGTTAAAAACTTAATATGCGTATAGCATTATTCTGTCTCATAACATTGGTAGCTATCCTGTGGACTTTTAAGAAGCCCACGATAGGATTATTTTATTTTTTAATACTGCTATTTTTGCGAGACGGGTATCTTATGGAGAGGATACCAGAAATATATACGAGCTGGCACATTCCGATGATCACCGGCTGGCTGATACTTGTGGCGTGGCTCTGCCATGTTGCGCAGAAGCAACAAAAAATACGGGTACCGGCTGAATTCATAGCGATGCTTCTGCTCGGTATCGTCATATACGCGTCACGGTGGCATGCTGCGTATCCGGCCATCGCTGTGTATATGTTCGATGAATTTATCAGGGTAGCGATGCTTTTTTTCCTGATGATCAACGTTATTAATAATGAAGATGATTTGAAGCAGGCAGCGGGCGTACTGGTATCGGTAATATTCATTTTGGTTCTTTACGCATATTACAGATATAAGACCGAAGGGTTCGAATACGCCGTCCCAAGCGTTTATTATGTTGATAGAAATTTTTTCGCGGAGTCCATTGTAGCTGTCCTGCCCCTGGCGTTCACATTTTATGAGGAAAGTATCAGCAAATGGAAAAAGATTTTATTTTTGGGAATAACAGGTGTTATGGCAGGAGGCATAATCCTCACATACTCCAGAGGTGGCTTATTGGCAATGGTAATAGTATTGGCTGCTCTGTTTATTAAATCCCGGAAGAAAATTATGATGATAGTAACCGCAATTCTGGTATTGATCATCTTCTTGCCGCATATAGGGGATAAATATACCGGACGAATGGGCACTATAGCAACATACGAGGAAGACCCTTCTGCCATGATAAGAATAGCGACATGGCGATCGGGCATAAATATGCTGGAGAAGCACACGTTGCTTGGAGTCGGCGCCGGTAATTTCAACGATCTCTTTATCGACTACGCTCCGCCGGAAATGAAAAAATACGCTGACTATACGATGAGCATACATAATATGTTTTTACAGATCTTTAGCGAAACAGGCCTGCTTGGCGGAGGGCTTTTTATATTTATTATCATAAGCTCATTGTTGGGGCTTTTGCGATTGAGGAAAGATAATAATGCGCTTGAAAGCGACAAAAGAATGAATCTGGCGCTTCCTTATGCCTTGGGCGTAAGTTTGATAGGTTTCTGCGGGGCGGGCTTCTTTTTACCCGGGGCCTATTACGGATACCAGTATATTATTGTCGCGTTACTCGTCGTGAGCAAGTTGATATATACAGACAGGATAAAAACGCTGATAGCCGCAAAGGCCGTAAAATGAGAATTCTCGCAATACTATGTTATCAATTATTCGCTAAGCGCCTGCCGCGTTCATACGAATTTGGGGTTATAGGTGTATTGTCAAGATGGACGCGAAATGGCTTATGCAGGATGATTATTAAGGATGCGCCGCCGACAATATTTGTCGAAAGGGGCGCAGATTTCGGCAGCGGGAAGAACCTTGTTTTAAAAGAATACGCCTGCATAGGGGAAAATGCCAGATTTATGGGCGAAGGCAAAATTACGATAGGACGCCATGCGATGATGGGGCCGGATGTAATGATCATAACCAGTGATCACAAGATGAAAAAAGAAGGGTTTGATGGTTATGTGTCAAAGGATGTGGAGATAGGCGACCATGCCTGGATAGGTGCCAGGGCCATTATCCTGAAGGGTGTGAAGATAGGAAAACATGGAGTGATTGGGGCCGGAGCCGTGGTTACATGCGATGTACCGGATCATTCTATAGTTGGTGGCGTGCCAGCGAAAGTAATTAAATACCGGAGCGATTAGATGCACATAGCTATTGTTAACGAAGCATATTTTAAAGATTCAGGCATTCCTACTCATATCCGGGCGTATGTATCAGAACTGGCAATGCTCGGGAATAAAGTGAGCATATTTGCCACGGATGTAGAAAAATCCGGTAATAATGGTTTAGTATCATTCGTCAAGGTTAGAAAAACGCACCATGTATTTTTTAAGATGTTGCTATTTTTTCGCGCAATTAAAGCGCATCTTCAAACAGGCAAGGTAGACATTATTCATGCGCATGATAGCATAGCGTTTATATCATGCTGGCTTGTTGGAAAAATATATAAAATACCAGTAGTATCCACGTGTCATGGAACTATATATCAAAAAAATATAGCGCTTGACTATGGTTTCAGGCTAAGGGCGCTTTATAAAATTACAGACAGATTGGTCGCGTTACTTAGCGCCAGAGTAGTAGCTATTAGCAAAGAGGTAGGTAGTATTTTAGTCGCAATAGGAGCTAAGAATAGGAATATCAAGGTTATTCCGGGAATATATGAAAAGTCCATATTTTCTATAGCTGATCAGCCGAAAGAGTTTAGAACCGGCAAGAGAACATGTTTATTTGTAGGAGCCTTGCGGCCGATAAAGGGAGTCGGATATTTAGTCGACGCTATTCCAGAAGTCGTGAAAACCATAAAAGACTTTGAGTTACTGTTAATAGGTCCGGCCCAGAGCGATCAGAAGGAGAAGGTATTATCCCAAATCAATGCGTTAGGAATGGGGCGCTATATTAAATATATGGGTTATGTGGCAAAAAAGGAGTTAGCGGATTATTATATGAAAGCAGATCTTTTTATAGTGCCATCGCTCAATGAGCCTCAAGGCCTGGTCATCCTGGAGGCGATGAGTTTTGCTCTGCCAGTGGTTGCTTCCAACATAGGGGGTATCCCTGATATGATAAAAGACGGCGTTAATGGCCTGCTTGTCCCTCCCGGTGATTCCGGAGAAACTGCGCGAGCAATAATAAAAATATTGTCAGATAAATCGCTATATGAAGCATGTTCCCGCGGATCCTGGGCATACATGAATGATAACCCAAGCGAAAAAAATGCTGTTGACTTAGTTGCTCTTTACAATGATGCGATAAAGGAAAGCATTAATAGATGTCCACAACGCGATGATAAAATAAAAGTTATGCATATACTTCTCAGTCTTGAATGCGGCGGTGCCGAAAAAGTGGCAGTGAATCTTATTAAAAAGTTAAATGGAGATAAATTCGACTTTTCGGTCTGTGTTTTGGATAGGACGGGAGCGCTTAAAGATGAATTGGGGGGCAGCATAAAAATAGAGTGCATGAACAGGAAAAGCGGATTTGATTTTTTATTACCCTTAAGATTGGCGAAAGCGATAAGAAGGACAGCCCCTGATGTAATACATATGCACAATTCCTCCGCTTTATTATACGGAACAATGGCAGCAAAGCTGGCTGGTTTTAATAATATGATTGTTACGCAGCATGGCAGCGTATTGGCAGAAAGCAAAAAGATGCAGTTGATCATAAAACAGCTTTCGAAAATAGTGGATAAGAATATAACGGTATCTTCTGACATAGAAGGGTATCTTAAAAAACATTTTGGGGTTAAGGGGGAGAAGGTTCATACGATCATAAATGGTATCGACGATCAGCTGCATAGACAGGATGCTGTGCAAAGAATAGTCGAAAGAAGAAAATTTGGCCTTGAAGACAAGGTAGTCATAGGTCATGTCGCTCGGTTATCACCGGAAAAAGATCAAAAAAACCTTTTGGAGGCCTTCGCCTTGGTGGCGGAACATATTGATAATGCCAATCTGGTAATCGTGGGAGACGGCCCATCAAAGCGTGACTTAGAGGATATTGCCAAGAAGCTTAAGGTATGGGATAAAGTTATATTTATGGGGTTTCAAAGAGACATACAGGCTATGTTAAACATGTTTGATATGTTCGTGTTGTCATCCTCAAGGGAAGGAACGTCTCTGACACTTATAGAGGCCATGTCTACAAGCTTACCGGTTATAGCTACAAATGTCGGTGGCAATCCCAAGGTAGTAGACGATAAAAAAACAGGGTTAATAGTTCCGCCGCAAGATCCGTCCAGCCTGGCCCAGGCAATGATATATCTATGCAGAAATCCGAAAGATAGAGAAAATATGGGCATAGCAGGACGGCAGCGCGTGGTGGAGGGCTTTGGCCTGGGTAAGATGGCCGACAAGTATGCCGGCCTTTATACGGAGCTTGCAAATAAATGAAAGTTTTGGTATTTACAACATTATTTCCTAACAGCAAGATGCCGAATCACGGCATATTTGTCAAAACGAGAGTTAAGAACCTGGCAAAGGTATGTGATGTGCGGGTCATTGCGCCCATACCGCATTTTCCTAAAATAAATATAAATAAGAAATGGTTTAAGTTTAGCCAGGTCCCGACAGAGGAAGAGATAGATGGATTGAAGGTATATCATCCGCGCTACTTCGTAATGCCGAAATTCTGTCGGTCGCTCTATGCTTTTTTCATGTTTATAGATGTCCTAAGATTTGTGAAAAGGATTAAGAAAGAATTTGACTTTGATGTTATAGACGGGCATTTCATCTATCCGGATGGGCTTGCCGCGGTACTATTGGGGGCGGTTTTGAGAAAAAAGGTAATAGTTACGGCGAGAGGGACAGACATTAACTGGTATTCCAATTTTTGGATAATAAGAACCCTGATACGATATTGCCTGAAGAGGGCAGATGCTGTCATATCGGTAAATAGTGATCTAAAAAATAAGATGGTAGAATTAGGAATAGATGCAGATAAGATAAAAGTTATAAATAACGGAGTTGATTTTAGCAAATTCTATGCTATGTCAAAAACAGAAGCGAAACGCGCTTTGGGCATAGCTAATAATAAAAAGGTGTTATTATCAGCCGGTAATCTTATCGAAACAAAAGGATTTCATATTTTAATAAACGCTTTTTCGCTTATTAAAAATAAAGATGCCGTTCTCTATATTATAGGAGAAGGCCCTTATAGAAAAAATTTGGAAGCGCTTATAGCAAGGGTCGGCTTGAAAGATAGAATAATGCTTGTTGGAGAGGTGCCGCATAATGAGCTTTATAAATGGTATTCTGCGGCTGATTTATTCTGCCTGACAAGTTTACGTGAGGGGTGGCCAAACGTCATACTTGAATCTTTATCCTGCGGTACACCGGCCCTTACTATGAATAAGTGGAGCCTATCCGAACTTATCGATAAAAACATGGGAATTTTGCTGGATTCTTATGAGCCGGTGACGATAGCTATGGCTATAGAAGTTGCCATAGACAGGCAGTGGGATGGGAAGAGTATAGCGGGTAATATGCAGAATTACAGCTGGGATGATACCACCAGTAAGTTATCGGAATTATTCAAAAAAACATTGCAAAGAGAAGATGTCTTATTTTTCTCATCAGATGACTGGAATAGCGGCCTTAAGACGAGTAAATATCATATAGCAACCAGGCTGGCCAGGGATAGCAGGGTTTTCTTCATAAATTCTATAGGCTTAAGAACCCCATCTGTTACATCGCATGACTTTAAAAGAGTGATTGCGAAAATACGCGGATTTTTTAAAGGAGTCAAACAAATTAATAAGAATCTTTTTGTGTATACTCCGATAGCCGTTCCATTCCAGAAACATGGTTTTGTGCGATTTATGAATAATATGATAATAACCTTTCAAATAAAGATGATCATGCGCAGATTTAATATCAAAAGGCCAGCGGTATGGACATTTTTGCCGAATTCATTGGGCGTTATAAGAAAGATCGAAAGAAAACGCATTATCTATTATTGCGTCGATGATATGAGCGCGTTTAAAGGGGTTCCGGCAGATGTTATCAGCCGTCTGGATAGCGAGATGACAAGGCAGGCGGATATTGTATTTGCCGTTTCACAGGAGCTATTCAAAAAGAAGAAGGCAATAAATGAGAATACGTTTTATTCGCCTCACGGTGTTGACTTTGAACTTTTTAATAAGGCGGTGGTGGAAAAAGGTGTTATGAAACCGGCAGATATCGAAGATATAGGGCGCCCTATCATAGGATTCTACGGTCTGATATCCGGCGATTGGATAGATTATGATCTTATTCGTTTTCTTGCGCAAAAAAGGCCGGCTTGGTCATTTGTATTCGTAGGCAAGATAGATGCGGTTAAAGAAGGGCCGCCGAGGGCCAATAATATTTACTATTTGTCTGTGAAGCCCTATGAGGAACTATACAAATACAGCCGTTTCTTTGATGTCGCGATGTTGCCATTTAATATAAATCAGCTTACCATGCATTCGCATCCTTTGAAGATACTTGAATATTTGTCAGCGGGCAAGCCGGTGGTTTCGATAGCAATTCCTGAAGTCATGAGATATGCCGATGTTATAGAAATAGCAGCCCGTTATGAAGAATTTTTAGATAAGATAGAAAGATCGCTTAAGCTTAACGACAGGAATGCTGTGGAGAGCCGTGTAAGATTTGCATCTTCCAACTCATGGGAAAAGAGATTCGATGAAATACAAAAAGCCATTGCTTATCACATGTAGTATTATTTTTGCGGGTTTAATCATTGCCAAGTGTGGAAATATGCCCGCGCTGGCTCAGGCAAGAGCGTTTATAGAAAAAGCCGAGCGGCATACACATGCGCTTCAGGGAATAAAAAATAAGGTTGACGCGGTAAAAGAGACATTTGAGGTCAAGGCGCCATCAATAAATATAGATGTGGATGCCGCGAAGAACGGGCCTATCTACGGCGATCCGGAAGGGCTCGTGCGGGTCAAGGCACTTGAGGCAAAATTGCATAATATCGGGATAAAGAAAGACCACCCCAGAATATTCCTAGATCCTGATAATATAAATGTATGCAGGCAGCGTATCCTCAGGCGTCATCCGGCATTTAATAACATCATAGATCTTGCCGAGAAAGGCGATATTGTTAATCTGGCGTTCCTATATCTTATGAGGGAACATGATAATCCTGCTACAGCGTTACGGTGTTCAAAAGAGGTTATCAGGATGCTCGTGGATAATGATCCTACGACCGGCGACAAAAGATTTGTCGGCAGAGAGATCGCCAAGATGGCGCTTGCCTTTGATTGGATATATAACGCCATGACAGATTCCCAGAGGAAGTATGTGGCCGAGAAATTATCTAACCTGGCAGGCATTAAAAAAAGAGCCAAAGCTATCAGGGAAGGATTAAAAGAGACGGGCGAGACATTTCATCGTGAGGACTGGATGTTTGATTCTTACCGGGCGTGGCCGGAAATTGCACTTGCGCACCATGTTCCGGATGCGGAATTTGTCTATAAATCGAGATGGAACCATGATTGGTTTTGGGGAGACGCGGCGAGAATGTATGCGTATGCCGCAGACGGAACGCCTTTTGAGGGGTATTATGCAGGCGCGGATGGCGTAGATTGGTTTCTTGCGCTTAAGTCCGCTACCGGTATAAATTTAATAGACGGGGAAGATTACCCATGGTTTAAGAATACCGCTTACTATATATTCTATAGGCTGGATTTAGAGAGAGGGAGAGAGGCTTTACATCACGGTGTTACTATCGGAGGCGCTGGCTGTATTTCATATACAGAGGGATCGGTTGCATGGAAGATGAAAAAATTTTTAGGAAGGACCCTTCCCCTTGCCTACGAAAATCCATATATAAAATGGGTGGGCAATCATCAAATAGGTGTTTCGGATTGGATTCTTACAACGACCGGTTATGGCGGGCTGGAGGAGCTTGGCCCTATAGCAAGCGTCCTGTTTGATGACCTGCATGCCGAGAGTATTAGTCCTAATGATGCTGCGTATGAAAACTTTCCATACGCAAAATTATTTTCGGGAGGAGATGAAGCGTATATGAGAAGTGGATGGACCGGGAAGCCCACGATAATTGGATTTAGATCCGCCCCTGCTTATACAAAAACAAGTCATGGCGATTTTGATGTTAATACTTTTGTTATTTATAAGGATGGCGTCCTCGCTCCGGATTCAGGTGTTTACGATGCATATGTCGGCCAATCCAATTATTTTTGCTACCAGAAGAATACAGCTGCCCATAATAATATTTTGGTGATAGACCCTTTTAGGCCTGATGAGCCAAAAAAGTTTGGGACAGCACCTGATCCCGGAGGTGTTGATTTTGTTTTTACCAGAACCTTTGGCGCATCCAGCCGCTTTGGCAGGGAGGATGAATTTTTGCATAATCCACACGCGGATTGGGCGGATCTCGCGGCTTTTAAAACTACGCCAAATTATGATTATGTGGTGGGTAAGGCTAACAAGGCCTATAGAGACAGGCTGGATAAATATTATAGGACACTCGTATTTATAAGAAAAGGTAATGGTGGATATCTAATAGTTTATGATCAACTGAAACTAAAAAACAAAAATTATCAGATAAAATGGCTCCTTCACTTGGTAACAGAGCCGGTTATAAAAGGTCAAATAGTAAAGAGTGAAGTGCCCGGCCACATAGAAATATATAAAGGTTATTATTTAAATGCTAAAAATGTATTTAATACGTCGAGCTTGTTTCTTAAAACGTTAAAACCGGAAAATTATCTTATCAGAAAAGTGGGCGGGTCGGGTTATGAATATTGGGTAGATGGCTCTAAGCCAAAGAACTACCCTGTGGCTGATAGCGAGAAAAAAAGGATAGAGGAGCAGATGGGTGGAAAATGGCAGGAAGCCGGAACTTGGCGCATAGAGATTATGCCTCAAGATAAAAGAGATCAGCACGATTTTATAAATGTATTTTATATAGGCGATGCCGATGAACAGCCAAATCCTAACGCCATCTCGCTAAAAGAGGATGCTTCAAGTTATATCATAAATATAGAGGATGAGCTTGCGCCGACAACTGTAACGTTTTTAAAGGGCGAAGAGCCCAAGGGAAGTATAATTATTAAAGATAAAATAAATGATACCTTTCCCGATGTTAAGAAGAGATAATAATATGAGTTTATTAAGAAAGATAGAACAGTTATTTGGCAATTTCACAGTTCATAATGGTATCGTCGTATTGACATATCATAGGGTGAATGATGCGCTCCCAAGATCTGCCCTCGTTGTGGACCCTAAAGAATTCTCAGCTCAAATGTTATTTTTGAGCGCCTATAGGAATGCTTTTCAGATTATTGGAGTAGATGAGATGCTGGGATGGTTCAATCACGCGCCGATGAAGGATAATAAAAAGACTAAAATAGTGATAACATTTGATGATGGATACAAGGATAATTATACTCATGCATTTCCTGTATTAAGAAAGTATTGTTTTCCCGCAACAATATTTTTGACCACAGGCCGTATAAATAGCGAGGGCAAGGAATATCTTAATACAAGTGAAATAGATGAAATGATGAGGGCGGGAATAACCTTTGGAGCGCATACGAGGACACATCCGTATCTGTCCAGGATAGATACGAAGCAGATCAATGAGGAGCTGGCCGATTCGCATAGAGCCTTGGAAAATATTGCGGGTAAGCAGAGCGTACCCTTCTGCTATCCGTATGGAGATTATAATGAATACGTAAAAAATACGGTAAAAGCAACCGGGTTTTCCTGCGCCTTTTCAGTAAGCCCGGGTATAAATTATCCCGGCCAGGATATCTTTGAGATAAAGAGGATAGATATTCTTGGTAATGATAATTTTTCATCGTTTAAATATAAGATAACGGATAAATATGAAAACTCTTGCGTACCACTCAATAGGGGATAGCGTAGCCGAGATTGGAGCTGGCCTTTACTGTGTGCCTGAAGGAGATTTTAGGAGTCAGATGGAGTATCTGTCTGCATTAAAGGACAGGCCTTTGCTGACGTTTGATGATGGAGACATAACCAATTATACCAAAGCGCTGCCTATTCTCAAAGAATTCGGGATGAGAGCGAGTTTTTTTATAATAGGAGAATGGGTAGGTAAAAATGGATACATGGATTGGAGTCAGATAAAAAATTTGCAGGATAACGGAATGACTATTGGCGCGCATGGCATGACGCACAGGATATTAACAGAACTTAACGATGACGAGCTATCTTATGAGTTAATGGAATCAAAACGCCTTCTGGAAGAGCATTTGGATTGTAGTATTGCCACGTTATCCATCCCCCGCGGTTTTTATAATAAAAGGGTTATGGATAAGGCCAAGGAGATTGGTTACGACACAATATTTACATCAGATGATAGGATTGTCATAAGATCCGATTGGGATTTAAATCGTTTTATGAATATAATTAATAACGGCCCTTCATTTATTGATAGAACCAAAAAATTTATAAAAAATTCAGCCAGAAGAACATTAGGCGATAAAAATTATGACAAGATAAGGTCGGGGCTATTAAAATGATAATAATTTTTTGGATATCGATTTTGATGCTTTTTTATACCTATATAGGGTATCCCATATATGTATTCGTCAGGGCAAAGCGCTATAAAAATGCTGTCTTAAAAGACGCCGATTTTAGGCCGAAGGTCTCTGTTATTATGTCCGCATATAATGAAGGATCGTATATAGAGAAGAAGATCAAAAACCTTCTGGAGTCCAGCTATCCTAAGGACGACTTAGAAACATTGGTCGGTTCAGACGGGTCGACAGACGCTACCGATCAGATACTTTCACGCATGGCAGACAAAAGAGTAAAGGTTTTTTGCTATAAAGATCGGCGTGGAAAGCCCAGCGTCCTGAATGACCTGGTCCTGCAGGCAACCGGCGAGATATTGGTATTCTGTGATGTGCGCCAATTATTTGAAAAAAGCGCCATATCGGAGCTGGTATCAAATTTTTCCGATGAGAATATCGGATGCGTAAGCGGCGAGCTCATTTTTAAAAGTCTTGCGCAGGACACAGAAATTGCAAAAGGCGTGGGTGCGTATTGGGATTATGAAAAGTTTATCAGAAGGTGTGAAAGCGCTGTCCATTCTATGGTGGGTGCCACAGGCGCTATATATGCTATAAGAAAAGCCCTGTATTTGCCTGTGCCTTCCGATATAGTTCTCGATGACGTGTATATACCGCTTAATATCTCCAGGATGGGGTATAGAACAATATTGGATCAGGACGCAAAGGCTTACGACAGGCCTGCCATGGAGACATCAGAAGAATATAGAAGGAAGGTGAGGACATTGGCCGGAAACTACCAGATATTTTCTATGTTCAAGGATCTATTGGTGCCATTTTTGAGACCGGTATCATTAGCGCTGGTATCACATAAATTATTCCGTGTTATTGCGCCATTTTTCATGATATCGGTTTTTGTGAGTAATCTGTTTATGGCGATGGAGGGCTCATATATTTTATTCTTGATGGCACAAATCGCGTTTTATGCACTGGCTATAGTGGGCGCCCTTACATGCCGGCAAAAAAATAAGAAGTTTGTCATCAAGATAGCATCGACAGCCTACATCTTCTGCTTTCTTAATTTTACGGCTATCGTAGGTCTTTACAGATTTTTATCCGGAAAACAGAAGATAGCATGGGAAAGGTCAGAAGTCCGTGGATAATAAATTAAAAGTTATAATTAAATTTGCGGCATGCTTAGTGTTGTCTTTGATAGCGTATATTCCTACTATTTGGTGGATGATAGATAGGTGGTCGGCAAAAGAGTCTTATTATTCACATGGATTTTTGATCCCCATAATATCTGTATTTATAATGTGGCAGAAAAGAAGCGTTTTAGGCAAAATAAAAATATCCGGGAATATGCTGGGTCTATGGATTATCACATTATGCCTATTAATCCATGTTGTATGCGCGGCTCTTCGGATATATTTTCTGTCGGGATTTACATTGATAATGCTGATTTATGGCATGGTTCTATTTTTCTTTGGCCTTGAGATGATCCGCAAGCTTACATTCCCGATACTTTTCCTGTTTGCGATGGTTCCGTTACCGCTTGCTATAATCGGCAATCTTACGGTCCAGCTCAAACTTCTGGCTACTCAATTATCGGTTCTCACTCTTAATAAAATAGGGTTTCGTTGTATACAGGATGGCAGTTTTATAAGAATGCCGTCTTCGTTCATTGAGGTTGCGGCGCCATGCAGCGGTCTTCGCTCAATAATATCGCTTGTTACGCTGGGGCTGCTTTTTGCTTATGTTGTAAAAACATCATTTCTTAAGAAGAGCATACTATTCTTATCGTCGTTTCCCATAGCTATAGCTACGAATGTAATGAGGATAACTATGGTTTCAATTGTTAATGATCTTTACGGGGGAAAGGTTGCTATGGGTGTTTTTCATGATTTTACAGGGTTTCTGGTATTTGCGGCAGCGTTTCTCGGGCTCTTCGGAATTGCTCAACTTATAGGAGCGAAACAAATTGAAATTTGATAAAAATACGATTGGATTTGTAGCGTTGATAGTTATGTTACTGGCGGCGAGCACGATCTCTTTGGGATTATTCAGCAGAGAGATGATCGCAAGCGATAAGCTGGATGTGCATGCGTTTCCAATGGCGGTAGGGCAATGGCAGGGCAGGGAATTGCCTATCACGGAAAAAGAATATGATATACTGGAAACGCGAAATTTGATTTCGAGGGAATATACGAATCCTTCCGGAGATAAATTGTACCTGCTCATTATTTATTCCGAAACAAATAGGTCTGTGTTTCATCCTCCCGAGGTATGCATGATGGGGGGCGGGCTTACCATAACGGATAAACAGGTGGATAAAGTTGGGTTGGACAGCAAAGCATTCACGACAAATAAGATATTTGCCCAGAAGGGCCAGTTTAAAGAGATAATCCTTAACTCTTACAAGGCAGGCAATCTCCATACAAGCAATTTCTACCTCCAGCAAACGTATTTGGCACTTCACCAGATCTTCGGACGCAATGTTCCAGGCGCGACGCTTCGAGTTTCAATGGCTGTCGGACACAGCGAGCGCGCGGCATTAGCTACTCTCAAAGATTTCCTCAGTAAATCCGCCACCATACTTGATAAATTAAGCAGTTAAGCGCTGTCCATTCAACTCAACACGTTACCCAAGAAGTGTTGAATTTATGACAATCACCTGTCAGGGATTGTCATAGTTTGTCATTGAACTTCATATAATGACTCCTACCTCGCATTCTAACTCATTGAACTGCAAGTAGTTACAGCTTAGTAATTTTACGAATTATTTATACATTAATGAAGATTGGCACAGATATTGCTTATACAGTATGTGATGAAATAAAAGCCTGCCTACCGGCAGGCAGGGAGTGTTTTTTATGAAGAAGATGATGGAGTCGTTAAAAGAGATTTTCGAAGAACTTAAACACGAGATAGATGTGTATATGACTATACAGAGATATGCCCGTCTTTCGAAGAAATACAAGAGCACATAAATGGCTGTAAGAAAAATAAAATCCGCAGCAAAATACATAGTCTACTTTGCTTTGCCGCCCTTGGTGCTTCTTTACGCCATAAACCTCTGTTATGCGCAGAGTGGCCACGAGGCTCGAGCGATAGTGCCCGAACCAAGCACTACGGCTCTTCTTGCCACCGGATTTATCGGGTATATGACAAGATTCGCCAGAAAGCATTTCCGCGAATTCAAGAGGATATTCGATAATGTTATAGCAGGTATGGGAATAGCTTTGGCAGCGCCTTTAATCCTATTTACAGCCGTTATCATTAAGGTGGTATCACCAGGTCCGATATTCTATAAGCAAGAGAGGGTAGGGTGGGGTGGAAAGACGTTCTATATATATAAGTTAAGAACTATGCGCATAGACGCTGAAAAAAACACAGGTCCGATGTGGGCAAAAGAAGATGATCCGCGCCTGATAAGATTTGGCAAGCTTATCAGAAAGATGCATATAGATGAATTACCCCAATTATATAACGTGCTAAAAGGCGAAATGAGTATTGTCGGCCCAAGGCCCGAGAGGCCCGTGTTTGTTGAGAAACTAAGTAAAGAAGTTATCGATTATCGGAAGAGAATACAGATAAGGCCCGGCATAACCGGCCTTGCTCAAGTATGGCACAGATATGACGAAACCATTGCTGATGTAAGGAAGAAAGTCAAATACGATCTCCTGTATATAAGAGAGATGTGTTTGATGGTTGATCTAAGAATTCTTTTGCGTACCGTAATAGTTGCTGCGTTAGGGAAAGGGGCAAGATAGGGAAGACTATGAAAAAACTAATATTTGCTTTTGTGTTAATGAGTATATTTGCTGCTCAAGCGTACGCAGACACTGCCGGCGGTCCGCATCTTTGGTTAAGCACAAATTCTAATCAATTTAATGAAGGCGGGATCGGTTATGTAGGATCAACATCCGGCTGGAATGACGAAAGCTATGTCGCAAATAATATGCCGTTTACGATGTATTTATATAATACGGCGCCAGAAAACAAAGGTACGGCTTATGATATAGGACTTATTGTGGCAGTTCATGGGGGTGATACCGATGGTAGCATTACGATAGCGGATGCATTTGGGGTGGAAGAAACGTTTACATATTCGGACTTTACGAGTACTAATCCATATCCAGGCGGAGGCCACGGCGTCTATGATGGCGGGAGCGATGGTATTTATGCAGTATTAAAGCCAAGCAATAGTATAGATCTTACTTATGATAATACTGGTAATGAGAATATAACGAGCACCGCTTCAAGTTGGACAAAATTTGTGGTAAAGAGTTCTTCTTTTTCAGAGGTCCACTTCGATGCCAGATCGTTTGGCGGAAGCAATGGTGTATTTTATAACCCTGCTTCACATGATGTAAATTGGCCTGGTGACGGAGATCCGACCGTTCCGGAGCCGGCAACGCTGTCGCTCTTGGGGTTGGGATTGGCGGGGTTATTGAGATTTAGAAAAAGAAAAGTATAATTTTCAATAAAATTCAGTTATGAGAGGAGGTGAAATAATGAAAAAAGTGTTATTAGTAGTAGCAGCTGTTATATTTCTAGCGGCAGGGAATGCATACGCAATCGTTCCCACGATCGATGGCTTAATGACAAGCTTGACAGAATGGGATGGATCGCAGTTATTTGGCGGTGATTCAAACGAAGCCAGTATTTCCGATAGCTGGGATATAAAGAACATATTCATGAAAGTAGTGGCGGGTGACGGCTGGTACTTCAGGATGGATACATATGGAACGCCGACATTTTCCGGTGGACCGGGCTCTGAGGGTGAGGAAGCTGCATTCAAATTTTTTCTCGATATCAACAATGACGATACTAGCGATTATCTGATAGATTTGAATAATAGGAACTACACTGCTCTAGGAATAGTATCCGTGTATACTGGAGAACCTGCATTCACAGAGTTAGGGATATTAGGCACCAGTAATGGTCTATCAAGTATAGTAGAGATGTATGTGCCCGATAGTCTACTCTCAACGGATGTATTTTTTGACAATGTTGCTCTGAGTCCGTTTGGTCTGCGCGCGCGTCTCGATGGCAATGGAGATGAGCCGGACGATAGGTTGCCGGGGAGCGGCTACATCAAAACGCCCGAACCGGGCAGCGCTATGCTTCTTGGTATGGGGTTAATAGGGCTGGTTGGAAGGTTGTTTCGTAAAAAGGCTAAGGCATAATTCCGTATATAGCGTATAGTGCTTATAATGCAATACGCTATTACGGGAGGATGCTTGAACCAGTAAGCATGCTTATGTGGCGAGAGCATAAGGCCGAAAAGTGTTTTATGTTCTCCCACCGGACTTATAACTTATAATTACTTGGGGGAGAGTACTCTTTAGAAAAGAATTGAGGGGTAGGGATGTAAATTTCTACCCCTTTTTTCTTTACTTAGGCTATGCTTAGTATATAATATTGGGCTGACCATGAAATACAATATTAGAAAAATCTGGATGGATTCTTTGGGCCTGATGATAAATCAGCCGATCATCATTATGCCATTTGTGTTAATAGCGTTTTTTGAGGCTCTTGCGCTGGAAGTAGTGTATTTTTCTACCAGACCCCCGATTCTGCCGATAGCAGGCCCTGTAATAAAAAAATTGTTTGGAGAACAGTTTCTGCATTATCCGGCGTATCTTGTCAGTCTGTCGAAGTTATTTTATTATCTTCAAATAGTGATCTATATTATTGCCGGAGCGTTTCTCGTAGGTATTAGTGTAAATATTTTCAAGAATATCAAGGAGAAGCTTCCTGTAAGGGCCAAGGCCATGGTAAAAAACTCCTTAAAGAATTACGCATACTTTTTCGGCTATGCCCTTATTGTGGTATTCATGACATTCTTGCTAAAAAAGGTAGATGTCTATGTTTTTTCTAAATTGTTTAAACTCGGATTGAAATTTTTGCCGCATATCCAGCCTCAAATTTATTCCATCTGCCTGATGATGGCTATATTTGTTTCAAATATTATCCTGCAGGCTTTTGTCATATTGACCATACCTATCATAGTCATAGATAAGATGCCGCTTTTAAAGGCATTTTTAAAAAGCATGTCCTTGGGTTTTCACAACTTCGGCGCGATCATTGCGTTGATATTTTTACCTTTTTTAATATACCTGCCTATATCTGTTTTAAAAAGTGTTTCTGATGTTTTGATAAATAAAACCTTCCCGGAGATAAGCTTCTACATTACAGCCGCTGGAATAATAGCGTCAATATTTCTGGATTGTTTTATCATAATATGTATTTCACAGTTTTTGCTTATTAAGCAAAAAGAACCGCTTAAGAATACAGCATGAAGAAAATTATATTGATTTTAATATCGATTCTTGTGGCAATATTCGTTATCCTATCGGTCTTTGGGATGGGCGGTGAATACGAGGCAGAAAAATTGTTTTATCGGGCAATGAAGGTTAACTCAAAGATTACGATTAATCCTGATGTAGCTCCACCCGCGCTTCTTTTGGTCGTAGAGAATAATCTTAATAAACTAATTACGAAATATCCAAAGGCCAATATAACAAAGACCGCTAACATAGCGCTTTTGGAATTCTATATAGCCCATAAAAACTATAACAAAGGCATGTCTTTGGCAGGCAGCATGATACAAACATATAAGGAAGATCTTTTCATCCTTAGCGTGGCTCAGTTCCTCAAGGGTGTTATATATGAGAAACAAAATGATTGGTCACGTGCCCTTACAGAGTTTATTACGCTGCGGGATAAATATCCGAATACTCAGCTCGGCGTGCAGATACCTCTTTATATCGCAAAATACTATGATACTAAGGGAGAGGACTCCAAGGCAATGGAAGCATATGGCCAGGCCCAGTCGTTCTACGAGAATATGGAGAAAGAATACGAAGGGAAGAATATGGGATATATAGCTTCCGCTATGTTAATTCAAACATTTGTGAGCTCAAGAAATTATGAGAAAGCAGGAGCGTCTATAGAATATGCAATTGATAAATATTATAGCCAGATGGCTTTGGTTCAACTATTGCCGCTTGTGGAAAATATAATTGTTACAAAGCTGAAGAACTCCGAGAAGGCAGTAGATATCTATAATAATATTTTAGCGAAGTCGAAAGACGAAAAATTAAAAAAAGTTTTACAAAAAAGAATAGATGAGTTGACTGGCAAGGGTCCGGTTAGTGTTTCAAAAAGTTAGAATCATTTCTCTTGCATAACATGATAAGTGTGATAAGATGAGCAGGATTAGTAATACCGGCGAAAAAAATCGTTTTAAAAAATTGTCGTTGATGGGGAGAAAGTATAACGGGATAATAAATGAAATATCTAATCCCATTGACGCGACAAATCGTTTTATAAATCTGGCTCTGCATAGTATTGGTGATAATTCGCAGGGACGGCAGTTTCTTCTGGAGTCGAAGCAGGGGATAAAGAAGACAGCAATGCTTCTCAAGAGACTGAACGATTATTCAAAAAAGATAGAGAGCGAGATTCGCGAAATGGTGGACATGAATGAGTAAACCCCGCATTCTGATATTAAGCGAAGACAGACTTGACCAGAAGTCGCTTTATGAATTGATCCGCCACCATGGCTATGAGGCGGACATCGCCAACTCTGCCGAAGAAGCCATCTCTTCACTCGAAGATAAGGTTTTTAACGTTATACTTGCCGATCTGGCTGCCGCAAAGAATGCCGAATCTATAAGGTCCATCAAATCCAAATCTCTTTCTACGGAAATAGTATTATTATCATCTTATGAAAACGTGCACGAAGAAATAAGCGGCCTTGTTTCCGATTGCCTTATAAGGCCGATTGAAGACAGAAAGATCATTAATTCAATAGAAAAAGCACTGCAGAAATTGCCACAGCAGAAAAGCAAGCCATCTTTTATTAAAAAATTTCTTCATCCCCAAAACGATAATTTTTATGATCTGGTGGGCAAAGACCCATCCATGAAAGAAATATATTCTATAATAGAGCGCATATCCAGCACAAAAGCCACAATATTATTGCGCGGAGAGAGCGGCACCGGCAAAAGAGTGATCGCTCGCGCTATCCATAAGGCTGATAAGAAAAGGCGCGATAAGCCCTTTATGGAAATATCCTGCGGCGCGCTCCCAAGAGAGATCATAGAAAGCGAGTTATTTGGCCATACAAAAGGGGCGTTTACAGGCGCTATAAATGACCGTAAAGGCCGCTTTGAACTTGCCCATGGCGGAACAGTGCTTTTGGACGATATAGATTCTTTTTCGCTGGATCTTCAGGTAAAACTATTAAGAGTGTTGCAGCATAAAGAATTCGAGCTCGTCGGTGACCACAAAACAATAAAAGTCGATGTCCGCTTTATAGTCTCCACGAATCAGGATCTGGAAAAATTGGTTGCGGAGAAAAAGTTCAGAGAAGACTTGTATTATCGCCTGAATGTAATATCGATACTTGTTCCACCCTTAAGGAAGCGCAAAGACGACCTGCCGCTATTAGTAGACCATCTTATAAACCTTTATTCCAAAGAAAATCATAAGAAGATAGAAGGTGTTTCAAAAGAGACGATGGATATTCTGATGAAATATGATTGGCCGGGTAATGTCAGGGAACTTGAAAATATAGTGGAGCGCGCAGTCATACTCGATACAGATAATATTATTGATAGTAACGATCTGCCGGGCATCCTTGTCAGGAACACGGTTCAGGCAGGTATTGCCGAAAGCGAAAATGCCGAATCGCTGAAAGACGCATTAAGAGAGCCTGAAAAAGTATATATACTTCAGGTGATGAAAGAGGTGAAGTGGAACAAGAAGAAGGCAGCAAAAAAATTAGGCGTGAACAGGACGACCCTGTATAATAAATTAAAAAAATATAATATTTTATCATCCCTTCAATAAATTAGGCTTAATAATTAATGTTTTATAAAGATATCAACCTGTCGGATCTTGTAAATCTTGCCGAGTGGCAGAAAATACAGGATTCTTTTTCCGAAGTCCTCGAAGTTACATTAAGAACGATCTCTCTGGATGGCAAACTTCTCTCGCGTATAAGCCGTCCTTCCAGATACTGCACCGAAATACTCCCAAAATTTACAAATCTCAATAATATCTGCGGTGATAACGCATCTGCCGGTGCCGCAAAAAAACTTTCCCAGATAGTTCAAGACGGAGGGAATTTTAAACTGCCTTTTGGCATAGATGTGTCTATCATTCCCATTAAAGCGATCGGCAATAAAGACGTAGCTTATATTATGGTGGGCCCGCTTATACTTAAAAGCCGCAAGGCGGAGTCAGAATACGCGGAAGAAGCTAAAAAAGCGGGGATCGATCCCGATACATTGATGGATGTGCTCATAGATATAAATGTCTTTTCCTATAATAAAGTTCACTCTATGACAAGCCTGATAAAAGATATATTTTCACATATGGCACAAACGGAATATCATAAGAAGAGATTGGGGGAGATAGCTCCAGAGGTAGTAGAATTAGACCCTCTATTTTCAAAATATTATGAAGAGAAGATATTAAGAGCTATGCTTAAGACGTGTTCTTTAGTTCTTAACGCGGACTCTGGTTCTATAATGACAGTTGATAAGGACACCAAAACTTTGCATATAAAAGCCGCTTCAAAGCTTGATAGTAAGATAATCAATAGTACAAGCATAAAAATAGGGGAGGGGATAGCCGGAATTGCGGTGGCCACTGCCATGCCCATAATATTGCCTAAGGATAAGGATAAGAACGGTATTTCAGATAAGATGAAAAGAAGCGGTATAAAGTCCTCTATGATAGTGCCATTTAATAAAGGCAGCGACCACGACGTCTATGGTGTTATCAATCTTAATATTACGCGAAAGAGCGCAGGTTTTTCTGAAAAAGATATCAATTTAGTAAAAGAGCTGGTCAATATGACCAGCATCGCGTTAATTCCGCTGTATAAAAAACCTTCAACTCAGTAAGAAATAATTCCTTTCTTTTCCATCTCTTTTATCTCTTCTTCAGATGGGAGTTTTGGCTCTTTTCTGGGAATGGGACCGACAGCTAATTGTTTGGAGGCCTCTAATGCTTTTTGCTGCGCAAAAGCCTCGGCTCTATTAACGTTTCTGGTATGTTCCGCTTCCAATTCCCGCTCAGCTGCTATTTTCCGTCTTTCTTCTAATTTCTCCATATCCTGGGTAGGGCGTATCGTGGTTGCAGTTGGTATGGCATATTCCATCTGCTGTATTTGCTCTGCCGGAGGCTTCTCTTTGGGCTCTGACAAATACGGAGCTACATTACGTAAGAAAAGCATGTTAGTGACCAGTAGCATCACTATTGTAAAAAGAGCTATTATGAGAGCGGCTATGATGACGATTTTTTTTATTTTCATCGCGCTATTCCTATTGCTTTTAAGTTTCTGCCCACAAAATCTTTAGATATACTATTCTATTGTTCGAATCCCTGGCAGGAGGGAAAAACGCGGGCGCGGAATCTTCAAATCTCTGATCGTAATTATAATCTTTCGTATAGCCGCTGACCTTTTGGCCAGTGCTCGCGTTGAATGTTCCTACCGCGCCTCTTTCGTCCTGTGTTATTCCGCCAAATAATGTCAACGTGCCCTTAACTACCGAAGTATAATTTTCCAGATAGAACGATTTATTTAGTGCGAGTATATATCCGTCTATCTCAAGATTATATGGTGCGGCGGAATCAATAACAACGTTGTTTCCGGAAACAATACCGAATATGTCGGTGCTTGACGGGTTGGTCCTGGGGTCATTAGCATATAAAATATTGCCTGTAATATAAATATTTTTACCGGTACCCTGGTTTCCTACGGTAAGTTGGCCGGACAATATACCGGAAATGTTTAAGTCGCCATTGTTGACAAAAAGCGCCCCGCTTGGCGGCACCGGCACATTATAGTTATCCCAATCTTTATCGGCATTTGTTACATTCATTGTGCCGTTTGACAAAAGCGTTACGGTTGAATCGCCTATTAGATATAACCCGTTGCTTTGTTGCGCGGAAGCGCTTAAACTGCTTAAGATGTCCGCCGATGTCGGCAGTCTTATATTAGGCGCGCCCAGGGTTAGCGATTCTCTGAAGTCCGGATTATCCAATGGAGGCGGCCCATGATAGTAATGTATGGAAGTGCTCACACTGCTGACCGGCCCCTCAAAGGTGGGGTCATCTATTATATTTAATTGGCCGTTGGTATGCATAGGGCCTCTTATAGCATCGCCGCCTATAAACCATATGCGGGATCCGCTGCGTATTTCCGTATCTGTTAGATAAATGTATCTGGAGTAGGACATCGCTCGGACTGTAAGCGATAGTGTTTTTGTTGAATTCTTGTAGGTTCCGGTGGAAGTTAATACATAGGTAGGGAAGACGCCGCCGCCGGTTTGGCTCACTATTACATTAAATGTTCCTGTGTTGCCGGAAGAAAGAGTGATCGTTCCGCCAGTGCCCATTGTGCTGCCTGAGCGTAACTCCACAAATTTCTTAGCCAGGCCTGCCTCCGCAAGATAGTAAGCGCGTATACCATCGGTTGCTCTGGCTGCCAGGGACAGATCTCCGGATGCTATAGCAGCCAGGCCTATTATTATAGCAAGAATTATCATTGCTATAACCAGCGCGAATATAAGGGCAAATCCTTCTCTTGTTTTCATATCTTCTTTATTTTGGAGTATTCCTTAAATTGACGTTTGTAGTGACAGACCCCACAGAGCTTCTACCGCCCCTTTGTTGCAACACAGAAACATAAATCGTGACCAATTGTTCATCGGCTGAAGGTTCGCTGAAGGTTAAGGTTACATTTGAATTTCCAGGTGGTGTGTATATGACTTTCTGTGTCGGATTTTGCGTGGGGCTTTCATAGACTATAGTGTTATTGGTTAGAAAAAATTTTCTGACAATCGGGGGGTCATCGCCAGGTTGTATAAATTGTATCTCGGTGCTGGGCATGGCCGGGGTAGTGCTGGAGGGAGCCCCTGAGCGTAAGCCGAATGTTCCGGCCGGCTCTTTTACTCCACGGATCATAGTAGCGAGTGCAATATTGATATCACGTTGAAGATTGTAAGTTGCAATACTGTCTGAATAGGCATTCTGGGTCAGCATAAAAGCGCCTATGGCGGAAATGAATAAGAAGACAACAATAACGCTTGCTATAAGAAGCTCTGTTAAACTATGCGCTTTTCTACTCGTGATTATCATTTTCTTAATTTATCTGAGGTTCGTTGGCTATATATGTTCCTACATACTCACGCATGGTTCTGTTCGTACCGAATAGTATCTCGCTCCACTGCATTTCAACAATGACGCTCTTATAATAGCCGAGGTCCCCGGAAACAGTAACAATTCGCCTGCCTTTGAAATCATCGGCTGTATTATTGGGCGTGCCCCTGGTATCTATTGATACGCCATTGATGTTACTGCTTAGTATATTGGCAAAAGGTAATTTTCGCAATCTTTCTATTTCTTGCTGGGCGGCATATGCGGCTTGCGTTTTGTGTTTGGCATAGGAGGCGCTATATTTGCCTACGATAAGGGTATTTACGGCGCTTAGCCATATGATGATGAGGATGAATATGCTGACGACGGCCTCTGTCAGCGTGAAACTTTTACGGGAGAAGAGTTTCATCATGCAGTGATTATACACACGGGCAGATATGAATGCAAGAAAAAATTGACAAGCGGATTATCAAAGTGTATATTATGGGTATATACTCAAAACATAACCTGTGAATAATTTTTATAAAATAGGTATTTAGATATGTCCGGCAGGCCGAAAATACATAGGATCGTTAGCAGAGAACCCAATACGAAACAGTTTAGTCCGCGGGGGACAAGGGGCAGGCCGGGCTATAATCAATTAAAGGTTGAGGAACTTGAAGCAATAAGGTTGTCAGACCATATGGGCTTAAAACAGGCCGAGGCGGCCAAGTGCATGGGGATAAGCCAACAGACATTCTCAAGGATATTAAGAAACGCCAGGAAATGCCTGGCAGAAGCCCTGGTTTTGGGCCATATCATAAAGGTTAATGGGGGAGTCTTCAAAATTGAGAAATGGACCTAAAATAGCTATCCTGGCAATTCTTTTAGTAGTTACTGCAACTGCATTGACAGGTTGCGTGTCAATTCCGATCCCAAGTTCAATTCCGCTACCAAGCCAGATCCCTATAGTTAACTGGTTTCTAGTATAAGCATACCCATAAAGACCGTTATAAATCCATTCTTGGCCCAATAGAGAACGTCCTATAATATATCTTATGTTAACTTGGCCTATTGAAAGTAATAGCCACAAGTATCTGTGGCTCAATGTGTTATATTATAATGTAAATTATATGTGGATAACTACTAATTCTACTTCTATTTGATAAGTTTGGATATTCTTGGCGGAGCTTCTTTTAATTCTAACCACTTTCCTGGCTTTAGCGATCCAAGCTCAAATGGTCCGAACCGGGTCCTTATAAGACGTTTTACAGGCCTATTTAATGCCCCAAATAGGCGCCGTATTTCACGATTTTTACCTCCCCTGAGGCTTATCTCAACCCAAGTGAAATCATCGTTTTTAGATAGTATCCTTAGGCCTGTAGGCTGTGTTTTTTCACCGCGGCCGATATCTAAGCCCATTTTTAGGATATCCTTGATTTCACTGTCCATAATCTGGCCCATTATTTGAACCTCATAAGTGCGGCTGATTTCATAATGCGGATCTGTAAGCAGATTGCCGAATTTAGTATCGTTTGTGAATATTAATAAGCCTTCAGAGTCTAAGTCCAGGCGGCCTACCGGAAACATCCACCCATCCACATCATTAAGAAACTCATAAACCGTGGGCCTGTTAAGCTCATCTTTGCGGGTAGTTACATAGCCGGCAGGCTTATGTAATAAAATATACCTTTTTTTGGCTCTTGAAATAGGCTTTTCGTTTACCAGTATTTTATCGGAATTTCTTATTATGCGGCCAGGGTCGGTGACAGTTTTTCCATTTATTTTTACCTTCCCCGCCATTACAAGCCCAAGCGCTTGTTTTCTTGAGCAAAAACCCGACTTTGATATTGTTCGGATTATATTCTTTGATAGGCTTTTTTTGTGGTGCTTACTGCGGCTATTCATCGCTTTTATTGTGTTATTTTCACTATTTTGCCTCTCCCCCGCCCGTTTTTACCCCCTCCCCCGGTATGAAAATGTGAGTTTTTATAGGGATTTTATCGCGGTTAATGCAATATAGGCTAATGCGGAAATTATCGCGGAACACGGTATTGTAAGAACCCAGGCCCATATTATCCGACCTGCTACTCCCCACTTGACCGCACTCATTCGTTTAAGGGAGCCTATGCCCATAATGGCTCCGGTAATGGTATGGGTCGTGCTTACAGGAATGCCGAATGCGGATGACATAAATAGCGTAGCGGCTGCCCCTGATTCGGCGCAGAATCCATCTACAGGTTTAAGTTTTGCGACTTTTTGTCCCATCGTTTTTACTATACGCCACCCGCCAAACATTGTGCCAAGCGCTATTGCGGTATGACATATTATGACTACCCAAAAAGGTATATGAAATGTGGTCCCTAACACACCCGCGCTAAAAAGGAGGCTTGCGATAATTCCCATCGTCTTTTGCGCATCATTTCCGCCATGACCAAGGCTATACAGTGCCGCGGAAAATAATTGACCTTTCCTAAATATATGATCAACTTGCGATGGAACGCTTTTTCGGAATATCCAGTAAACGAGTATGCCGAATACCAGGCCTAAAATAAGCCCCAAGACTGGGGATATTACTATAAATATCGCAGTTTTTATAATACCGTTCCAGACTAAAGATGAGCTCCCTGCCTTTACTAAAGCGGATCCTATCATACCGCCTATGAGAGCATGCGATGAGCTTGTGGGTAGGCCAAGGTACCATGTGATAATGTTCCAGCCGCATGCGCCAACAAGCGTGCCGAATATTATGTTGTTATCTACTATGGCTATGTCTATAATCCCCTTGCCTATAGTGTTTGCAACGTGAAGACCGAAGAATAGGAATGCTACAAAATTAAAGAACGCGGCCCATATGACCGCATATCGCGGTGA
The DNA here is from genome assembly GCA_030695905.1 of Candidatus Omnitrophota bacterium. NCBI lineage: Bacteria > Pseudomonadati > Candidatus Omnitrophota > Candidatus Omnitrophota bacterium. Next base: position 25,945 of record JAUYOL010000043.1, read on the forward strand.
CAATACACGCGTGGAAACTATAGTGGCTATGGAATTGGCTGAATCATGAAAACCATTCAAGAAGTCAAATAGGAGGGCTAAAAAAATCAGGAATAATACGGCAAGTGTCATTATTATTTATGCTTGTTTTACAAGTATATTCTGCACTATATGTGCGACGTCTTCACAGATGTCGAGAACCGTTTCAGCGTCTTGATATATATCTTTCCACTTTATTAAAGCTATTGGGTCTTTTTCAGTCTCAAAAAGTTTTGCAAGCATCTGATCCCTCATAGAATCACCAACATTTTCAAGACGATTGACCTCAACGCAGGATTCCGTAACGGATCTCATATTTTTTGCATTACGCAAACCTTTTATAGCGCATTCCACCGCGCGAACCGATTCGTCTATTACCGAAGCGAATTCTATCAGATTTTTATTTCCGCCGGTTACGTTATAGACTCTTAACCGGTTTATGATCGTGTAAAGCATGTCAATAATATCATCAAGCTCTTTTGCGAGCGCATGAATATCTTCACGGTCAAACGGCGTGATGAATGTCTTGTTAAGGCGTTCCAGTATTTCATGAGTTACTTCGTCGCCGTCGTGCTCCAGTTGGTGCATCTTCTCCAGGGATTTTTCATCAATGATATTTTGAGATACTAGTTCTTTGAAGCAACCGGCGGCTTCTACCGCATAGTGGGCCTGTTTTTCGAAAAGGTCAAAAAAATTAAAATCTTTTGGCAGGAACTTAAAAAACATATTGCTCTCCTCGATGATATTGTTAGTGAAATATAAATTACATTATCATTATAGGGAGCAAAATATGCGGTGTCAAGGTATTATTAGTTTGAAAGCGTTTTTTTTCTACTCTTTTCTTTGCGCGCTCTCCAGAATTCTATAAATACCGGCATTGCAGAAACAACCATTATGCCTAATATCGCCAGCGTGAAGTTATTTTTGATAACAGGCGCATTTCCGAAAAAGTATCCGCATGCTAAAAATATCGCAACCCATAAAAATCCACCTACTACGTTGTAAATAATGAATTTAAGATAACTCATACTTCCTATGCCTGCGACGAAAGGGGCGAAAGTTCTTACTATAGGAATAAACCTCGCTAATATTATGGTCTTGCCACCGTATTTTTCAAAGAAGCGGTGGGTCTTGTCTATGTGTTCAGGTTTCAAAAAACGCCCATGGCCATATTTTAATATCTCATGTCCTAAAAATTTTCCTACTGCATAGTTTACGGTGTCTCCGATAACGGCGGCGCTTACAAGAACCGCAAAAAGCCACCATGGATTGAATATTTCCATTGCCGCAAGAGTACCTACGGCAAAAATAAGCGAATCTCCGGGAAGAAAAGGTGTTATTACAAGTCCTGTTTCGGCAAATATTATAAGGAATAGGAATAGGTATACCCAGTTACCGTAATTTTGAACGATTATACCGAGGTATCTGTCGAAGTGAAAAATTGTTTCTACTATATTTACGATGTATTCCATATTTTTTAGTTCCTAAATATTATGTGATAGGTGTAGCGTATCACAACCAACATTTTTGTCAATAAGGATTATCTTAATTTTTCCGGATGATGTTTAACAACTTCCGCCTCGACCATGTAAATTACATCCTCGGCTATATTTGTGGCATGGTCACATATGCGTTCCAGGAATCTGGCAATCAGTAGGAGCTGTACAGCCAGCGGGCTTGTGGAGCCATCCTTTACCATGTAGTCCTCTATTAGTTCTTTTTGTATAAGATTGCGTAGTTTGTCAGCTTCGGGGTCTGATAGCATGACATTCTTTGCCATATTGACATCGCCCCTTATGAAAGAGTCTATCGCGGCCTTCACCATGTTTTGAGCAATAGCGGCAAGCTTAGGCAGGTCCACCAGGGGCTTTAATAGAGGCTTATCTACGATCTCGAGAGCACGCTGTGCTATATCTACAGCTATATCCGCAATGCGCTCAAGTTCAGTATTTAGCTTCATTCCGGTTGTAATGAATCTAAGGTCTTTGGCCATAGGTTGATATCTTGCGATCAGATCTATGCATTTTTCATCTATTGACAGCTCGAGTTCGTCTATTTTTACGTCATTTTCAATGACGCTTTTTGCGGCGTTGGTATCCCGGTTTTTAAGCGCCTCAAATGCCTTATATATAGCTTCTTCGGCAAATGCCCCCATTCTTAAGATGTCTTTATTTAAATCTTTTAACGCTTCGTCGAAATGCCTTTCCATTTTACACCTCTTCCCTTCCCTTTTTGTTTTATCCAAATCTGCCTGTTATGTAATCCTCAGTTTTTTTATCTCTTGGCCTTGTAAATATATCTTCAGTTTTACCGAACTCGACAAGCTCGCCCAATAACATGAAGCCTGTTTCATCCGAAACCCTGGCCGCCTGCTGCATATTATGCGTAACTATTATTATAGTATAATCTTTTTTAAGTTGCTGCATCAACTCTTCTATTCTTAGCGTGGCTATCGGGTCGAGTGCGGAACAGGGCTCATCCATCAATAGAACCTCGGATTTAATCGCGATAAGCCGCGCTATGCAGAGTCTTTGTTTTTGTTCGAGCGACAGCCTTAAGGCGCTTGTCTTTAATTTATCTTTCAATTCATCCCATAGAAGCACCGACGCCAGGCTCTCTTCCACCAGGGCATCCAATTTGCCCTTCTTCGCTATGTGATGTATTCTCGGTCCAAATGCCACATTTTCGTATATACTCAATGGAAAAGGGTTGGGCCTTTGGAATACCATGCCCACTCTTTTTCGGAGCCCAACAAGATCTACTTTTTCGCCATATATGCTCATGTCATCCACTTCGACGGACCCTGTGATCCTTGCGTCTTCCACAAGGTCATTCATCCTGTTGATGCATCTTAAAAGCGTCGATTTACCGCAGCCTGAAGAGCCTATCATTGCGGTGATGCACTTTTCTTTTATCGACATGTTAACGTTGATAAGCGCATGGAACTTATCATAAAATAAATTCAGGTTTGTTGTTCTAATTTTGCTCATCCGAACCTACCCGTTATATAGTCGTTGGTCTTCTTATTCGAAGGCGCGGTAAAGATTTTATCAGTAGTATCTATTTCGACAAGTTCTCCCATAAGGAAAAAAGCCGTTCTTGTACCGACTCTTGCCGCTTGCTTGGTATTATTTGTAACCAGCACTATAGTCTTTGTTTTCTTTAATTCAACCATAGACTCTTCCACTTTCGCTGTAGATATCGGGTCGAGGCCGGAGCACGGCTCATCAAATAGCACCACATCCGGATTTAGCGCCAGGGTTCTTGATATGCAAAGCCTTTGTTGCTGGCCCCCGGAGAGCTTAAGGCCCGATGAGCCGAGCCTGTCTTTAACCTCATCCCATAGAAATGATGTTTTTAACGCGTTCTCAACTATCGAATCCAGCTTTTTTTTATTATGTGTACCTGCCATCCTGGGCCCATATGCCACATTATCATATATCGAAAGCGGCAATGGGATAGGAAGCGCAAATATCATACCAACTCTTTTTCTTAATTCTTCCGGAGACATTTGGCTGTATATATCTTTTCCGCCGATAAGGATGTTTCCGATGACTTTTATAGTATCCTCGATATCGTTAAGCCTGTTTAAACTTCTCAAAAAAGATGTCTTACCGCTGTTAGACGGCCCTATAATGCTGAGAATTTCATTCTCTTTAATATCTATGGACACATTCTTAAGCGCCTGGACGCTGCCAAAGTTTATGCTTAGGTTTTTTACGCTTATTATATTCTTTACCATTTCTTCCTTCGAAATTTCGCCCTTATTATTACCGCCGCGAGATTCATTATTATTACAAGCCCCACGAGAACGAGTGCGGTGCCGTATCTATAACTTTCGCTTATGTTCGGTATCTGTGTTGATATTATGTACAAGTGATATGGCAGCGCCATAGCCTGATCAAAAACGCTATTTGGAATATTGGGAAGATAAAATGCCGCGACTGTAAATAATATAGGCGCGGTTTCGCCCGCGACACGTCCTATGCTAAGAATGGCGCCCGTTAGAATTCCGGGAAGCGCGAATGGCAATACCGAATGCCTTATAGTCTGCCATCTCGTTGTGCCTAAAGACAGGCTCACCTCTCTGAAAGATTTAGGAACCGCGCGCAGCGCTTCCCTGGTGGTGGTGATAATAACAGGCAGTGTCATTATGCCCAAAGTGAGCGACCCGGATATTATAGATACGCCGAATTTAAAAAATATTACAAAAAGGCTTAGTCCGAAAAGCCCATAAACTACCGAAGAAACTCCTGCGAGATTTATTATTGCCAGATTGATCATTCTGGTCAGCGTGTTATCCTTTGCGTATTCATTCAGGTAGATAGCCGCCATAACTCCTATCGGAAGCGAGAAGGCTATTGAACCTATCACAAGATAAAAGGTTCCTATTATGGCCGGGAATATTCCGCCGGCGCGCATGCCGTCCCGCGGCATAGAAAATAGAAATTCCCACGTTATGGCTGTCCATCCTTTCGATATGATTAAGAATACTATAAATATGACCGGGACCACTACGAGCAGCGTCGCCACCAATAGCGTTGTAAATCCTATCTTTTCTTTTAAGCGGACGTCTATCACTTCTTCTCCTTATTAAGAAAAAGATCTGCCGTAACATTTATCGCAAAAGATATAACAAAAAGCACTATGCCTATTGCGAATAAAGCATAATAGTGTTCGCTGCCTCTTACCGTTTCGCCCATTTCGGCGGCTATCGTGGCTGTTAATGTCCGTACAGGCCTTAAGAATGTGTGCGGTATTACCGCTGCATTTCCGGTTATCATCATTACAGCCATCGTCTCCCCTATTACCCTGCCTATACCCAGCATGGACGCCGCTATTATTCCCGGCAAAGCTCCGTGCATAACTACCCTATAAAGGGTTTGCCAGTGTGTTGCCCCCAAGGCAATCGCGCCTTCTTTGTATTGCCGTGGCACAGCGTTTATCGCGTCTTCAGATATGCTTATTATCGTAGGAAGGGCCATGAATGCAAGCATGATAGAGCCGGATAGGGCCGTTAACCCAGTCGGTATCTTAAATATAAATTTTATAAATGGCACCAAGGTCACCATTCCTATAAAACCTAGCACTACGGAAGGTATGGCGGATAATATTTCCACGCAGGATTTGAGGGCGTCGCGCACCTTGGGCGATGCAACATCCGCTATATAGAACGCAGAGCATATCCCTAACGGCACCGATATCAGCACAGCGCCTAATGTAACAAGTAAAGATCCTAGTATAAGAGGAAGTATCCCGAGTTTTGGCGGGTCGGAAATCGGGTACCAAAATTTGCCGCTTACGAATTCCCACAAGGAGACGTGCTTAAAAAGCGATATGCCTTCTTTTAGAAGAAATACGAATATTAGTAAAACAAACACTATAGAAGCTATTCCGCTCAAGAATATAAGTTTTTCTATAATGAATTCTTTTATTCTATTTGCTATTGTCATTTAATCGGTACAAAGTCCAGTTTTTTTACTATCTCCTGCCCTTCGTCGGAATGTACAAAGCTTATAAAATCTTTTATCGAGCCTTTGGGCTGCCCATTTGTGCACATATAGAGCGGCCTTGAGATGGGATATGCATTGCTCTTTACGCTCTCTATGTCGGGTTCCGTAAACGGGCCATGGTTAGATTTACCCACGGCTATGGTTTTTTGCTTGGGGCTAATGTAGCCCATGCCGTAATAGCCTATCGCGTTTTCGTTATTTGCTATCTCATCCGCTATAGCCTGCGAAGACGGCATTAGAAGAGCTGATGGCGAAAATTCTTCGGGCCCTTTCGGATTCCCGTTTCTCAATACATGTTCCTTGAAAAATATATGTGTCCCCGAATTTACTTCTCTGGACAGTATGACTATCGGCATATTTTTACCACCTACAGTTTGCCAATTATCGATGTTGCCCATAAATATATCTTTCAGCTGGTCGAGTGTTAAATTTTTTACCGGATTCTTAGGATTGACTACTACAGCGAGGCCGTCGAGCGCTACTATGTCTTGAACTGGCTTAATGCCCTTGTTTTCGGCCTGTTTAATCTCCTTATCGGCCATTGCGCGCGAAGATTCGGCTATGTCGCATGTTCCGCTTATTAAGGCTGCTATACCCGTTCCTGATCCTCCGCCCGTTATTGATATGTTAATATCGGGATGGAGCTTGTTGAACTCCTCGGCCCATCCCTGCCCTAAATTCACCATTGTGTCAGAGCCTTTTATCTGGATGGTATCTTCAGCATAAGAAGTTACGGTTATCGATAGTATCGCCGCGGCCATAGCGATTGTTTGTAAATATTTTCTCATATGCATATTCTCCTTTTAGAACGCGATCTTAATTTTTGTGCCAAGCACATTCGTATTATTCCATTTGTCTCCCCTGATTCTGTTACCCTTTAGCATATAAAATATGTCGAATTTTACATTTTTTGTCAGGTCGAATTCTATTCCCGATGCAAATCTATTTTCGTTAAAACCGGTGCTGTCAGATGATATAAATATTTCATCCGAAGCATAAGGTGAAACCTTAATTTTTGCGATGTCCATAGGAAGCTTAATAGAGAACTTATTTCGGTAACGGACGGAGTCATTCTTAAATCTGAAATGACGATATTCGAGCCGGTTTCGGTCATCTATTTTGAATTTCCATAGATCAAATTTTAGGGTGGCAGTTGCGTTGGGTTGATCCTCTTCTCTCCATTTGTGCTTGTATTTTTCGAGAACCAAACGATAGCCCAGCCCGATGTCCAGTCTCTTATCAAAACCAAAAATGAATCCCCAGTCATAATGTTGATAATAAAATTCACCCGCATTTTCACCGAAGCGAAATTCCTGCTCCATGAAGAATTTCACATCCTTAGCTATCTTTACTTCCTCGACATCCGTATTCCATATCTGAAAATCGCCGTTTTCATAGGCGTAGGCGTTAGCACCTATCGATGCTATCAGCGCCACAATGCACAACATCTTCTTCATATACTTCCTTTCTGCCTCCATATGGGCTTTTCTACTTCTTGAGGAAGTATACGATATCAATGTGACAGAATCTTTAAGGGTTTGTGAATTATGTGTGAATCTAAAAGGCATGGCCTTAAACCGTTGGTATAGTGAAGCTGAATATAGAGCCGTTGCCGGGCGCGGATTTTACCCAAACTTCCCCGCCGTGCGCCTGGATTATGTGTTTTACTATCGAAAGCCCAAGTCCCGTGCCGCCAAGTTCCCTCGAGCGAGCCTTATCCACACGATAGAAGCGCTCGAATATTCTGGGTAAATCTTTTTCGGGTATACCTATTCCGGTGTCTGAGACATCCAGCTTAACGAAACCGTTATCCTGGGAGCCGTGTATTTTTATAGACCCTTCTTTCGGAGTGTATTTTATCGCATTGTCCATTAAATTTAATACAGCCTGGGTAAGCCTGCTTTCATCTGCCAGTACCTTCGGCAGGTTTCCTGGAATATCTATCGTTATATTAATAGATTTGTCATGGGCCGATTTTTTCAATATTTCCAAGACTTTTGTCACAACTATCTTTGAGTCAATTGACAGGAGGACCATCTTCATCTTGCCAGATTCTATTCTGGAAATATCCAGCAGATCGTCTATTAATTTCGCCAGCCGGTCGCTCTCGCGATATATGATATTTATAAAATCCATCGCGTGCGGCTTGTCCTCAATGGCGCCCCCAAGCAGTGTCTCGGAATATCCTTTTATATTGGAAAGAGGGGTTCGTAATTCATGAGACACATTTGCGACAAAATCCTGCCTGACGCGTTCAAGACGCTTTAATTCCGTTATATCGTGGAAGACCAGGATTATGCCTTCCATAGTGCCATTCTTTATTATAGGAACGCCGCTTATCCTCACAATCTTTTCTTCAGGCGTGTTTGTCGCTATCTCGGTTATTAGCGCATTTTTTTCTCTCATTATGCGGTCTACCATATCCTGTATATCATTGTTTCTCACCACCTCTATAAGCCGCTTGCCTTCGGCTGAAGAATCGATGAAAAATAGTTTTCTCAAAGACGGATTAATCATGATTATGTTGCCGCTTTTATCGGTCAATATCACTCCTTCAAACATGCTCGATATAACAGCGTCCAATTTTGCCTCTTCATAAGAGATCTTTCCCGCTTTGTTCTCTACCTCTTCCGCCATGTAATTTAATGCTTCCGCTAAAGCGCCTATCTCATCATTTGATTGTTTATATATTCTTTTTGAAAAATTCCCTTTTGCCATTTGTTTAGCCACATCAGACATTTCAGACAAAGGCTTGGAGATCATTATCGATATAATGGCGCCCAAGATAAGTGTTAGTATAATGGCGAGAACCAAGGCAACAGCTATTATCTTTTGTATTTTTAGTTCGATAAGTTCTATTTCAGATAGCGGCATGGCAAGTCGTAAAAACCCCATCGAGCCATTTTCGCCCAGGGGCGTGGCCATATATAACATGTGGGTTTTTCTGGTTGTGCTGAATCGCTTGCTTTCACCAAATTCTCTTTTTAACGCATCCTGAATTTCAGGCCTTTTCATGTGATTTTCTACATCACGCAGATCACTTCCGGCCAACTCGGAGTCACCGGTAACTATGCCATCAGGGCTTATTATAGTCGCTCTTACATCAAGAGATTTTCCGATCCGGTTTGCGAGCATAGACGCATTGGCAGGACCTATACTTGATCTAAGTTCATTTTCTATTAAGTTTTTGTTTAAGAGTAGATCGTGCTTAAGGCTGTATTTTATGCGTTGTTCAAGATATTCTTTTAGGTGGTCATTTATGTAGAAATACAGAACAGCAAGTACCAAAAATATAATTAAGCAGAAAATTGAGGTGAGTTTCCAGGAAAGTTTAATTTTCATCAGCCTCTCTAATCCTATAGCCCATTCCCCTTACAGTTTCGATCATATCTCCTGCTTTCCCAAGCTTTTCCCTCAGTTTCTTTACGTGTGTATCTATGGTCCTGGTATTTATCATAGTATCGATATTCCATACATCATTGAGTAGCTTATCTCTATCCTGCACCCTTCCCTGTCTTTCCATTAGAGTCAAGAGCAGTCTAAATTCCATATTGGTAAGCGCTACATCTTTATTTTTAACAGTTACTCTATGTTTTGGAATATCTACAGATATGTCACCTATGGTTATCAACTCTTTCTTTTGCTCGTCTGTCTTACCCCTTTTTAATATAGCCTTTATCCTTAATACAAGTTCTCTGGGGCTGAATGGCTTTACCATATAATCATCGGCTCCAAGCTCAAGGCCAACTATTTTGTCAACCTCTTCGCCTTTGGCTGTAAGCATTATTATCGGCATATTTCTGGTTTTCGGGTATTGTTTTATTTTGCGGCATACCTCGAATCCGTCGATGCCGGGCAGCATTATATCGAGAATCATAAGATCAAAGGCCTGTTTTTCAAGGATAGATATGGCCTCTTCACCTGTTTTTACTGTTGTGCAGTCATATCCGGCCTTTTCCAGGTTATACCGGATAAGTTTGGCTATATTTTTTTCATCCTCGACTATCAATATGCGCACTTTGGGCATCGTATTTTTCTTCCTGTTAATTCGTATCATAGCATACAAACAGTGTATGTCAAATTTGTTTTTTACCCCATATATGATATACTTATTACTACAAAAAAGGACTAAAAAATGAAGAATGTTATAGCGTTGATTTTGGGCGGTGGGCAGGGCAAGAGGCTCTTCCCTCTTACAATGGTCAGGTCAAAACCGGCTGTCCCGATAGGGGGTAAATACCGCCTTATAGATATGCCCATAAGTAATTGTCTGCACTCGGATATAAAGAGTATTTATGTGCTAACACAGTTTAACTCCGAGTCTTTAAATAACCACATAAATGCTACCTATCGTTTCGATTTCTTTTCAAGGGCATTTGTCAGGATACTTGCCGCCGAACAGACTCTGGAGGGCGCCAACTGGTTCCAGGGCACAGCCGATGCTGTCAGGAAAAACATACTCCATCTTAATCTTCGCAATAATGACCAGGATATTCTGATACTTTCCGGCGACCATATATACGATATGGATTATCACGAATTGATACACTTTCACAGGGCCAAGAACGCCGATTTCACGGTTTCTGTTGTGCCTGTATGCTCAGATGAAGTTAAAGAACTGGGTATATTAAAACTGGCCGGCAATAAGCGTATCACTAAATTTAAGGAAAAACCGAATACGCCGGCAGAGTTAAGGAATTTGAAATTTAAGAGCTCAAAAAATTCTAAATGTCCGTATCTTGCCTCAATGGGAGTCTATGTCTTCAAGGCCAGCGCCCTTAAGAAAGCGCTTGAGGGTAATGATACGGATTTTGGCCGTGAAGTCATACCTCATTCGATAAAGAAGTTTAAAGGTTTTGGGTATATATTTGAGGGCTATTGGAAAGACATAGGAACGATAAAGTCTTTTTATGAAGTTAATCTGGAGATAGCCGCCTCAAAGCCTAATCTGGCGTTTTTGTACAAAGGCCGTGTATTTACCAGGCCCAGGTTTCTCTCCCCCTCCAGAATCTCCAATTGTCGTATAGAGCAGGCACTGATCACCGAAGGCTGTGTAATCAATGATGCCGAGATAAAACACTCCACAATCGGACTGCGAAGCATTATAGGAAAGGGATGTAAGATAAGTAAGAGCGTTATAATGGGCTCTGATTATTATGAAGATTCTCACGGTAAGGAAGCGGTAAAGATAGGTATAGGAGATGGTTCGACCATTGAGAACGCGATAATAGACAAAAATGCCAGGATAGGCAAAAACGTGATAATAAAAAATATAAATAATATTAAGAATATAGACGACAGCTGTTATTATATTAGAGATGGAATAGTAGTGATACCGAAGAATATGGTTATAAAGGACGGCACTAAGATTTAGATTGCCTGCCGGTCAGGCAGGCTTCGCTTCGCTCGCAATGACGGTCATGATTTTGTTGATAGTTCCTATCTTGTCTAAAGCCCACAATGGGGCGATGTGACTTTCTTTATCTCCCTGCCCTGTCAATCTTTGGATAATCACATCCGGCCCAAGGTGCCTAAGAAATTCGCATACCAGGTCCACATATTCATTCTGCTCCAATAGCTTTATCTTTCCCTCATCGTATAATTTTTCGAGCTTACTTCCCTTTAATATGTGAAGAACGTGTATCTTTATGCCGTCTATCTTAAGCCCTGCAAGGGTTTTGGCGGTTTCTATAATATCTTCTTTTGTTTCTCCGGGTAGTCCCAATATTACGTGCGCGGATACCGGAATATCAAATTGCCTCGTGACCCTGACCGCTTGCAAGAAATCCGAAAATGCATGCCCTCTATTTATCAGTTTAAGCGTCTTATTATGGATAGATTGAAGTCCATATTCTATCCATACTTCATATTTATCCTTATATGAAGATATGAGTCTCAGTTTTTCTTTGTCTACCTCGTCCGGACGCGTGCCTATCGATATTCCGACGATATCGTTAAAATCAAGAACTCCGTCATAAACGCTCTTTAGCTTGGCCGACGGCGCATAAGTGTTTGTGAATGCCTGAAAATAGGCTATGAATTTTTTCGCGCCTTCCCTTTCTTTTAGATAATCCATGCGCGTCTGAAGCTGTTCTCTTACATTATATTTTTTATTTATATATGATGCCCGAGAGCCGCTGAAATTGCAGTATAGACAGCCTTCTGCGCCCTTAGTTCCATCGCGATTAGGGCATGTAAATCCCGCGTCGATGGCTATGCGGTAGACCTTACAGCCGTATTTGGTTTTTAAATAATCGCTGTATAGCTTCAACTATTTTTCCCTTCGCAGCTTCTCTATCCATATCATGAGTATCGATATGGCTGCCGGAGTTACTCCCGATATGCGTGAAGCCTGGCCCAGATTTATAGGCCTTATATTGGTTAACTTTTCCTTTATTTCGTTTGAAAGGCCGTGTATAGACTTGTAGTCTATATTTTTCGGGACTTTTATCCTCTCGAGCTTATCAAATCTTCCTATGTCACTAAGCTGCCTCTTTATGAATCCCTCATACTTAATCTCTATCTCCACCTCATTTATTTCGTCAATAGTGAGACCGCTATTTACAGGCCGGCCCTGACAGGCCGAGGCCGCAGAATTTACGGTCCCGGTCTGGGAAACGGTTTCATGATACGATACGCCGGGTCGCCTCAATACCTTTTCAAGTCTCGTCTCTTTTAATCTCTTTATCTCGCTTTCGATATTTTCTTTCTTTTTCATAACGGCCGCATATATTTTTTCATTGACCAGGCCTATTTGATAACCTATAGGTGTAAGCCTTAAGTCGGCATTGTCTTCTCTTAGTATGAGGCGGTATTCAACCCTTGAGGTGAACATTCTGTAAGGTTCTTTCGTCCCCTTTGTCACAAGATCATCTATGAGGACACCTATATAGGCTTGTGAGCGATCCAGTATAAGTGGTTTTTTGCCGGCAACTTTAAAGGCCGCGTTTATTCCTGCCATGAGCCCGAGGCTTGCCGCTTCTTCGTATCCTGTGGTGCCGTTTATCTGTCCGGCCAGGTATAGGCCCGATATTGATTTTGTTTCCAGCGTGGGAAGTAACTGTGTAGGGTCAACGTAATCGTATTCGATGCCGTAGCCCGGCCTCGTAATAGATGCATTCTCCAGCCCTTCAATTGAGTGGACTATCTTTTCCTGCACATCTACAGGAAGGCTTGTGGATATGCCGTTCGGGTAGTATTCGTTTGTATTTAGCCCCTCCGGCTCTACAAATATGTGGTGCCTGTCGCGATCAGGAAAGCGATGTATCTTATCTTCTATAGAAGGACAATAGCGTACGCCCGTACCTTTTATCTTGCCGGTAAACAGCGGAGACCTGTCAAGGTTCGACCTTATGATGTCATGCGTATTTTTATTGGTGTAGGTTATGTAGCACGGCAGTTGGTCAGAGACGACTCTTTTAGTTTGAAATGAAAATGGCCTGATATCGCTATCGCCATGCTGGGCGGTCATCTTTTCAAAATGTATGGTCCTGCCGTCCAATCGCGCGCAGGTTCCGGTCTTGAGGCGGCCCATATTAAGTCCAAGCCTTTCCAGCGCCGCTGATAATCCTTTCGAAGGCTCTTCACCCGCCCTACCACCCTCAAAATGCTCCATTCCTATATGTATAACGCCGTTTAGAAATGTCCCGGGTGTGACTATCAATGTCTTGCAGTAATATATTTCGCCTAAGGAAGTCTTAATCGCGTTAACAATACCACCTTCTACTATAATGTCTTCAACCATGCCCTGCCTTACTTCCAGATTTGGCTGGCCCTCTATTACGGATTTCATATATAATCGGTATGCGTGCCTGTCTATCTGGGCCCTTGTAGATCTTACAGCAGGGCCTTTCCTTGTATTTAGGAGCCTGAATTGTATAGCAGTGGCATCGGTAGCCTTGGCCATCTGCCCGCCAAGAGCGTCTATCTCTTTTACGAGTTGCCCCTTAGCAAGGCCGCCTATGGCAGGATTGCATGACATATGGCCTATGGTATCGACATTCATTGTTACAAGAAGCGTCTTGCATCCCAATCGAGCCGATGCCAGGGCCGCTTCGCATCCAGCGTGGCCTGCGCCTATGATTATTACGTCGTATTTTTGGTTCATAGCCTAAGTATTTTAGCGCGAATCCACTCGGATTACAACTTGCTTTTTAGCGTTTTTTGGGGTATACTATTATTGGATGACAACAACATATTAACCCGTTCTCGGGTTTAAAGGTACAAGTTACCTACAATGAGTTGTTGCCATCCTTTTTATTTGTAGGCATCCCTAAGTGGAGCAGATTTTGTAGAACTCGTTTATTGCGGCAAGCACTTCCTGAGGTTTATCTGCAACTGAAAATATTTTCAAATCCTTCTGGTCTATCGTTCCCTGAGTCAAGAGCGTTCCCTTTATCCATGATATGAGGCCCTTCCAGTACTCTTTCCCCACTAATATTACAGGAAAAGGATCTACTCGCTCGGTCTGAACAAGCGTTATGGCTTCAAATAGCTCATCTAAGGTGCCGAACCCTCCGGGAAATACGACAAACGCCTTGGAGTACTTCGCGAACATTACCTTTCTGCAGAAAAAATATTTGAATTCAAGAAGTTTTGTGACATATCTATTAGGTTTCTGCATTATCGGGATAAGTATGTTGAGGCCTATGGACTCTCCGCCGGCTTTTTTAGCCCCTTTGTTTCCCGCTTCCATTATGCCATGACCGGCGCCGGTAATGACCGCATATCCATTTTTGGCAAGTAAGCACGCGGTATCTTCCGCTATCTTGTAGAATCTTTTTGTAGAAGCGGCATTGTTTTGAGCTGAGCCGAATATAGATACAGCCTTTTTAAGGCTTGAAAGTTCCTCGAATCCGTCAACGAATTCACTCATTATGCGGAATATGCGCCACGGGTCTTCTTTTATGAAGTCATTCTTCAGGAAAGTCATTTATTAGAGCTTCTTTACGGAGTCGTATGTGCCGTATGGATTTTGTTCTTTATCCTGATTGAGAGAGTCTAGTACCCATTCCCCGTCAACTACAAATTTATATCTGTATTTTCCCGGGGTAAGGGTATATCGTTTTTCCCACAGGCCTTCGGCAGTGCGCAAGAGGCGGCTTTCGTCGTTCATCTTCCAATGGTTAAAGTCTCCCACTATGTATACATCTTTTGCCGCAGGCGCGTTTAAATGAAACGCGGTATCTCTTTCGGCAGGTTCTTGCGTTGGCTGTATAGCGGGGATTCTCGTTGCTTGCGGTAATACAGCTTCTTCCGGCTTGAAAGCGCATTCAGCCAGAGCTTTTTTAAATTCCTCCGCCCCCTCCATCCTTATGACCTCATGCGCAAGGGCTGTATAATCTATCGCGCCGTTGGATCTATTATCGAATTGCGTTACCGTGACGCCCTTGGCAACGGCCTTTTTTAGAGTTACGTTCAGTCTTATCACCGTTTCCAGAGTCTGTTCTTTGAAGAACGCTTTTATCTCGTCCAGTACGGTCTGTGAATATTTAATTCTTCTATCAAATAATGTGGCAAGCGCCTTAACTGATGGTGAATGGCCTATGTTTATCTTTATCAACTCTATCATGCCAAGCAATTTTCCTACGCCCATAAGCGAGAACGCGCTCATATCTATGGGCACTACGACAAGCTCCGCGGCGCGCAAAGCATTGAAGGTCAAGAATCCGAGGCTTGGAGGGCAGTCTATTACAACGTAGTCGTAGTTAAGCTGTGTTGAATATATCGCCTCATGAAGTTTTGATACAGCGCCTTCGGTATCTTTTAATTCCTGCTCAAGTGTGCTTAATAGTATATTTGATGGTATGATATCGAGATTTTCCGTTACCCTGATGATGCAGTCGAGTATCGGCTTTCTTTTTTCCTCGTTATCCGTGAGAATATTATATATAGACTTATCCGCGGGCTGGCTTATCATTCCCAGGCCGAATGTAGCGTGCGCCTGAGGGTCGAGATCTATTAGTAAGACTTTTTTTCCTAAGTTTGCTATTGCGCCGGCGAGATTTATTGCAGTTGTGGTTTTGCCGCATCCACCTTTTTGATTTGCTATCGCTATCCTGTTCATACCTAAGGCCTCCGAATTTGCGCTCCCTATATAACAAGGATAAATTTATATCAAATATATACTAAAAATGAGCAAATTACAAATGTTTTTTGCAAAACTCAACGCCATTTTCAAATATAGCCAGGCCGTCACCGTCTCCTCTATGGCTGCTACGTGTCCATCTGGGGTGTTGTAAATAACTTATATGCCTCTCAGGGTGGGGCATCAGGCCTAGTATACGTCCGGTTTTATCGCATATTCCCGCAATATTCTCGACGGAGCCGTTAGGATTATATGGAAAACCCTTTGTGTTTCCATATTCGTCCGCATATTTAAAAACGATCATTCCGTTCTTTTTCAGATATTCCAGCGTCTTCTTATCTTTTGGTATGAACTTCCCTTCTCCATGCGCAACAGGCAGATAGATTATTTCTTTCATATCTTTTGTCCATACACATTTCGTCCTCCGCCCTCCGCTCCCCCGCTTTAAATACACCCATCGGTCCTCGAATCTTGCGGAATCATTAAGCGTGAGAGTCGATTCTATGGACTTGAAATCTCCGGAAATATTCGGTAGAAGGCCGCTTTTTACAAGTATCTGAAAGCCGTTGCATATTCCTATTATAAGTTTCCCATCCTTTATAAATTTCTGGACATCATCTTCTATGCCGAATTTTAATTCATTAGCGAGTATCTTGCCGCTGGCTATATCATCGCCATAGCTAAAGCCTCCCGGGATCGCAAGGATCTGATAGTCGGATAATTTTTTTTCATCTCTCGTTAACTGATTTATATGCACAAGCTCGGTGATCGCGCCGGCATTTTCAAAAGCAAACGCGGTCTCCTTATCGCAATTTGTCCCGGCTGTTCTTAAGACTATAACTTTTATTTTAGGCATTTTATATATTCTTAAACGTGCTCTGCCAGCTTGATTTTAACGTGTCTATGCCGGCATTGACCGCCAATTTGTTTTTATGGTCATATATCTTTAAAAACCTGTCTTTGGCGGTATTGCCAAGCTTCCATACGGGCACCTTGCCCATAATTTTTAAAAATATTTTTTCATTTTTTACTTCCACTACAAATCTTGTATTTGATTCTGAGAACAAAAGTATTTCACTCGCAAAGATGCCCTGCTCGAACGGTTTACTTTTAAATCCAAACTGAATCTTCATACCAAGCGAGCCGGCAAATGCCATCTCTGCTAAGGCTACCGCTATGCCGCCATCCGAACAGTCATGGCATGACGCGACGCATCCTGACCAGATAGCCTTTGTCAGAGTGTCCATTACGCGTTTGCCATAGAAGGGATTCACTTTCGGGACTTTGTTTCCTGTGTAACCGTACATCTTGTAGTATTGCGATCCGCCCAACTCTTCATGCGTAAGGCCCACTACATAGATTGGGTTGCCGGGTTTTTTCGCGTCCATCGTGACCGCCTTACTCACATCATCCATAACGGCTATCGCGGATATCAGCAGGGTTGGCGGTATGGATATGGTCTCTCTGCCGGTGGAGTATTCATTGTTTAAGCTGTCTTTACCCGATATAAACGGCACGCCGTAAACTTTTGCTATATCATAACAGGCGCGTGACGCCCTCACCAGCCCGCTTAACCTATCCGGTTTATCGGTATTTCCCCAGCAGAAATTATCCAGGACAGCGCACCTGCTTATATCGCCGCCAACAGATACTATTTGCCTCAAGGCTTCGTCAATGGCGCTTGCGGCCATCCAGTATGGATCTATCTTTCCATAATCTATATTTATCCCACAGCTTAATATTATGCCTTTTTTGGATGAGAGAACGGGCCTTGTTATGCAGGCGTCGCCGGGAGCGTCATTTTTTACGCCTTGAAGAGGCTTGAGCACGCTGCCGCCCTGCACCTCATGGTCATATTGGCGTATTATCCACTCTTTCGACGCTATGTTCGGCATTGATAAGAGCCGGATCAGGTCTTGGGTGAAATCTTTTTTATTTTTTAATCTCGGCTCTTTATGCCGCGGCTTCTCCCACACCGCTTTTCTAATCAGATCGGGCCCGCCGTTATGCAGGAAATCGACATCGAGATTGCATACGCACTCGCCGTGATAAAATAACCTAAGATGTTTCGTTCCGGTAAAGCGTCCTATGACCGTGGCCTCTACATTCTCTTTTTCAAAAATTGATATCAGTTCATCGATCTTATCCGGGCTGACGGCAAGCACCATCCTCTCCTGCGCTTCCGATATCCAGCTTTCGGTGTATGTCAGCCCTTTGTACTTAAGAGGGATCTTTTCAAGATCAACATCAGCGCCTAACTCCTCTCCCATCTCGCCCACCGCGCTGGAAAGCCCGCCGGCGCCGCAATCCGTTATAGCGTTGTATAGCCCTTTATCGCGCGCCTGAAGTATCGTATCTGTTACCTTCTTTTCCATTATCGGATTGCCTATCTGTACAGCAGAACCCGATAGCTCCTGTGACTCGTGTGTAAGCTCTCCGGAAGAGAATGTTGCTCCATGGATGCCGTCCCTCCCGGTGCGGCCGCCAACGACAACAACCAGGTCGCCGATATTTACCTTCTTGAATGACATTTCCTTGGGTAGAATGCCTACATTTCCGCAAAATACGAGTGGGTTGCCGACGAAGCGCTCATCGAACAAGACAGCGCCGTTGGAAGTAGGTATACCCATCCTGTTTCCATAGTCCCTTACTCCGGATACGACCCCTTTCATTATCCTTTTTGGGTGTAACGCGCCTTTTGGCAGTTTTTTATAAGGATAATCTGTAGGGCCAAAGCAGAATATATCTGTGTTTATGATAGGTTTTGCGCCAAGTCCCGTGCCAAGGGGGTCTCTTATAACGCCTCCTATGCCGGTTCCGGCGCCTCCGTAAGGCTCAAGCGCCGAAGGATGGTTATGCGTCTCTACCTTGAAGCATATATCGTATTTGTCGTCGAACTTGATGACACCTGAATTGTCTTTGAATACGGATACACACCATGGTTTTGCCAGCTCCTTAGTCACTTTCATTACAGTGGACTTCAGCAGATTATCGATATGTTCAGCCTTGCCGCCTGAAAGATGCTCCTTATCCCTGTATTCAATCTTTCCCCTGAACGTCTTGTGCTTGCAGTGCTCGGACCATGTTTGGGCCAATGTCTCAAGCTCGCAATCCGTGGGATCTTTTTTAAGATCTTGAAAATACTTTTGTATGGCCCGCATCTCTTCCAAATTGAGGAATAGATGCCCTTTTTTCGATATCTCTTTTAACCTTTTATCGTTTGCCTTGAGCATATCGACATGAATGAGCTTGAACTGGTATGGCGGCGGCTCAGGATATATCGAGGATAGTTTTTTTACTATATGCTGGATGACTTTATTGTAGAGGAGTTTCTCTGCTATCGAACGGATTTGGCTTTCGGATAATTTACCTTTAATAAGGTATTTTTTTGCGGTCCTAACTTCTCTTACTCCCTTTATTCCCAGGTCCTGTATCGCTTTTTTGGCGCTCTCTTCGACAGGATCCATAACACCGGGATTATAGGCAACTTCGACTGCCTTGAATTCCTTTTCATTGCAGACGCTTCCATTAAAAGAATATTCCTGCGTGACAGGATCTATCAAAAGTTCTTCGGATATTTTTTTTATATCAATTTCGTTTATATCCCCCTCGAGGAGGTAGACATATACGAACTTTACTTCCTCGACCTTATTTTTAAAGCCAAGGTCTAGTATATCTTTTTTTACGCTTTCACCGACGGCGTCATAAAATCCGTCTTTTTCGCGAACCTCAACCCTGTAAAGCATTACTTATTCCCACTCTATAGTCGCGGGCGGCTTTGAGCTGATGTCGTAAGCCACTCTATTTACGCCCTTGACCTCATTTATTATTCTATTTGAGATCCTGCCCAGTACCTCATGCGGTATCTTTGCCCAATCTGCCGTCATACCGTCCAGGCTCGTCACTGCCCTGAGAGCTACTACGTTTTCGTATGTTCTCTCATCGCCCATTACACCGACGCTCTTTATCGGCAAAAGCACCGCGAATGCCTGCCATATCTTATCGTACAGGCCCTCTTTCTGTATGGTATCGATAAACCTGTCATCAACTTCCCTTAAGATGTCGCAGCGTTCTTTAGTCACCTCTCCCAATATCCTTACCGCCAGGCCCGGCCCCGGGAATGGATGGCGGCCCAAAACCTCCGGATGCATTCCAAGTTCTTTTCCGACGCTCCTAACCTCATCCTTGAACAGGTACTTGAGAGGCTCGACAAGTTTTAAATTCATCCTTTTGGGCAGGCCACCAACATTGTGATGCGTCTTTATCGTGGCGCTTGGCCCGCCGAACGCGGAACGCGATTCTATCAGATCAGGATAAAGTGTTCCTTGGGCGAGAAAATCTACCGAACCTATCTTTTTCGCTTCACGCTCAAATATGCGTATAAACATTTTGCCTATTATTTTTCGTTTCTTTTCAGGGTCCTCAACACCTTTAAGCGCGCTTAAAAATTCTTTGGACGCGTCCACGCATTTCAAATTTATCTTAAAATGTTTTTGGAATATCTCTTTTACGCGCCTGGCTTCGTTCTTGCGCAAAAGTCCGTTATCGACGAATATGCAGATAAGCCTGTGCCCTATGGCTTTATTTATCAGTATAGCGGCGACGGATGAATCAACGCCGCCCGATAACCCCAAAACTATTTTTTTATTGCCGACAGTCTTACGGATCTGGGTAACAGTCTCTTTGACAAAAGACTTCATTGACCAATCGCCTCTTGCGGCGCAGATATCTTTTAAGAAATTCTTTATTATTGTCTTGCCGAATTTCGTATGCGCTACCTCGGGATGGAATTGCACTCCATATAGTTTCTTTTTAAAATCCGCGAACGCGGCGATGGGGGTATTTTTGGACAGCGCGACACGTTTAAAATTTTTAGGCATCCTTTTTACTTTGTCGCCGTGACTCATCCATGTTACACTCTCACGCGGAACATTTTTAAATATATATTTGTGGTCCGTAACCGTAAGTGTCGCTCTGCCGTATTCCCTCGACCGTGACCTTGTGACTTCTCCGCCTAATAGTTTCGTCATCAGCTGCATGCCGTAGCATATACCCAGCACCGGTATGCCTAAAGATAACAGCCTTGCGTCGCAGGTGGGCGCTGACTTCGCGTAAACGCTTGCCGGCCCTCCGGAAAGTATTATGCCCTTCGTCTCTTCCGGGTTTATCAAGTTTATATCTATGGTAGGCGGGACTATTTCGCAGAATACATTATTTTCCCTGACCTTTCGCGCGATCAGCTGATTATACTGTGATCCAAAATCTATGATGAGTATAGTTTCTTTCGGCATCTATGATATACCTTTGCAGAGACGCTTTTCCAGCGCCTTTTTATACGGCGGCTTGCATATAGTTGTAGGATAATTTCCGGTAAAGCAGGCTGTGCAGAATTCTTCTTTAGGAAGCATCATGGAGCTTAACATACCTTCGAGGCTTAAGTATTTTAAGCTGTCCACGCCTATAAACTGCTGTATCTCTTCGATGGAGTGGTTCGCCGCGACCAGCTCTTTCTTGGTGGGGAAGTCTATGCCATAAAAACATGGGCTGATTAACGGCGGACAACTGACTCGCATATGAATCTCGACAACTCCCGCTTCCCTCAAGGCCCTTACACGGCTGCGCGAAGTAGTTCCTCGCACGATAGAATCTTCGACTATAACAATGCGCTTGCCTTTCAGCACATCGCGTATCGGATTCAGTTTTACCTTTACCTTAAAGTCCCTTATCAGCTGGCTTGGCTGGATAAAAGTTCTTCCTATGTAGTGGTTTCTTACATATGCCATCTCAAGCGGTATGCCCGATGCCTCGGAGTATCCTAAAGCGGCATAGTTGCCGGAGTCGGGTATGGGCATTACAAAATCAGCCTGAGTTGGATATTCTTTCGCGAGAGCCTTGCCAAGATTTTTTCTGGCCAGATAAACGCTCTTTGTGAATATGTTGCTGTCTGGCCTCGCGAAATATATATATTCGAATATGCAGAATGCGTGTCTGGCAGCGGGAGGCTGCTTAAGAGATGTTAAACCGTTTTTATCTATTATGACTACCTCGCCCGGATCGACATCTCTTATGTATGTAGCGCCTATCATATCAAGGGCACAGGTTTCACTTGCGACAACGTAGGCATTATCGATCTTTCCTATGCAAAGCGGACGGAAGCCAAAAGGATCGCGTGTAGCATAAATGGCGTCATTCAACATGAGCACAAACGAGTAAGCGCCCTGCATCTTCGACAGTATCGGGACTATCTTCTGTTTGTAGTTATTAAGGTGGTCCTTTACCAGGAAGTGAACTATTAATTCTGAATCCATAGTCGTTTGCAGTATTGAACCGGAATCCTCGAGCTCATTCCTTAACTCGACGGAATTGGTCAGGTTTCCATTATGAGCGACTGCTATGAAGCCTTTTTTATGGTTTATTAGTAGCGGCTGGACGTTTTTGGCTATGCTTGAACCGGTTGTGGAATATCTTACATGGCCTATAGCTATAGGGCCTTTCAGTTTCTTTAAACTTTCTTCTGTAAATACGTTTCCGACAAGGCCCATTCCTTTTTGCATATGGACCTTCTTGTAGTCATAGCTTGCTATGCCGGCCGATTCTTCGCCGCGGTGTTGAAGAGCATAAAGCGCTAAATACGCCAGCCGCGCTGCGTCTTTATGTCCGTGTATTCCTACGACTCCGCAGTATTCTTTCATTTATTACCTTTATTCTTTGCGTGATATTCTTGAAGCGATGTTACCGACATCTTCGGTTTCTTTATAAGGTTCTCTATGCCGTTTACCGTGGCCTGCGCCCCCGATACGGTCGTTATAAGCGCTATATTATAGAGAATGGCGTTGGACCTGATTTTAATCTCATCTTCCTTTGTTGTCTTGCCGGAAGGTGTATTTATCAAAAGTGATACTTTTCCGTCCTTCATAAGGTCTATTATATTCGGCCTGCCCTCATGCAGCTTCGGCAGGATTTGAACATCTATGTCGTTGCTCTTTAATGCATCCGCGGTACCGCTGGTCGCCATTATCTTAAATCCTAAGTCCGCCAGTTTCTTTGCGACGAATATAATGTTTCTTTTATCCTGATTTTTTACGCTTATGAATACATTGCCCTTAGTAGGCATCTTCTGCCCCGCTGCGATCTGGCTCTTTGCGTATGCTGACCCGAATGTGGTGTCTATCCCCATTACTTCGCCGGTAGACTTCATCTCAGGCCCGAGGATAGCGTCTACGCCAGGGAATCTTATGAACGGGAATACGGATTCCTTTACCGTAACATAATTTATAGTCTTTTCCTTTGTAAAGCCCAGCTCTTTCAGCGTCTTTCCCATCATTATCTTTGTCGCGAGCTTTGCTAAGGGCACGCCCATTGCTTTACTTACAAAGGGAACCGTTCTGGATGCCCTGGGATTAACCTCAAGGATAAAGACTATATTATTTTTTACGGCATACTGAATATTCATCAGCCCCTTCACGTCCAGTTCTTTGGCCATAGCGTAAGTGTTTTTTCGGATAATGTCTATAATGTCTTTCCCCAGGGTGTGTGGCGGTAGCACCATTGCGCTGTCTCCCGAATGTATGCCGGCTTCCTCAATATGTTCCAATATCCCCCCGATTACGCAAGTCTCGCCATCAGCTATAGCGTCAACATCGACTTCTATCGCGTCTTCCAGGAATTTGTCTATCAGGATAGGCCTTTCGGGAGATGCCTCTACCGCTCTCTCCATGTAATCGGATAGGCTCTTCTCGTCATAGACTATCTCCATTGCTCTTCCACCTAATACGAATGAGGGCCTGACAACTACAGGATAGCCTATCCTCTCAGCGACTTTTTTTGCTTCTTCGGATGATATAGCGGTTCCATTGTCCGGTTGGACCAATTTAAGCTTCTTAAGCATCTGTTGAAATCTTTTTCTGTCTTCGGCAATATCGATTGAATCTGGGCTGGTTCCGAGGATATTTAATCCCGCTTTGGCAAGCGGCCCCGATATATTCAATGGAGTCTGGCCGCCGAATTGAACTATCGCGCCTATAGGCTTTTCAATATCTACTATACTTAAAACATCCTCTACAGTGAGCGGCTCGAAATAAAGCTTGTCTGATGTGTCGTAGTCGGTGGAGACAGTCTCCGGGTTACAGTTTATCATTATGCTCTCGTAGCCTTCCTCTTTTAAGGCATAAGAAGCATGGCAGCAGCAGTAGTCGAACTCTATGCCCTGCCCTATCCTGTTTGGCCCACCGCCGAGTATTAGGACCTTCTTTTTAGCACCCATTTTTTATTCCTATACCTCTGCTACTCTATGATACTATGCCCTTAAAACACAATCGGCCAGCGGAGGTGACAATTCTCCCTGGCCACAATTTTTACGTTGTGCAATGCGTTACTTGCTATGTAATTTTGCTGCTCCTTTACGATAGACATCCAGTTTTTCCATATGTGAATTCATATTTTATCATGCCTATCGCGGCGTGTCAAGTGACGAAGTTTAGCGCCGGACCCAATCATTTATTCTCCGCTTATGAATTTTCTAAAATCTTCCATTGCGGTTTTGAATGTTTGTGGATTGGTTTGCCAGTCGATATATCTTGGCATCTGTGTAACCCATTCTTCAAAGAGCGCCCATCTTAATTTAGCCATCTGCGCCTGTTCTTCGCTTAAGCCAAGATTGCCCTTTATGCTGGGCTGCATAGTCGGAAGATTGGAATTTCCTTTGTAATTTCTTATTGGGGTGACTTTGCCCGTAAGCATATTATATTTTGACGGTATCTGCACGCCCGCGATCTCATAATTTACCGTGCGTATAAATAGGGACTTGTATGAAATAGCGATAAGCGCAAACAAGCCCAGTGTTACCAGCGCCGGAATCATAATTTTCTTCATATTTTTCTCCTTAATTTAGCATCTCTATTTTGTACAGGTCGCTGTACGTCCCGGTTACCCATAAATTCATTCCATCCCACGCTACGCCGGTGGTCTTCTTTACGGGTGACTTGAAATATCCTAATATATCAAATGTGTCGGCATCAACCTTATAAACTTTATTATCGTACCAGGAGCTTACCCATAAGCTTTTTCCGTCCCATGCTATCTGGCAAGGCTCCTGTATATTATCTATTCCGTGTCTATTTAAGATGTTAAACTCATCATCCATTTTCAAGAGATGAAATTTGGTGCCGGCAATAGACCTCGTCCAGGTTATTACAAATAGATTTTTCCCGTTCCAAACAGCTCCGGTTGGGTGTGCCGGAGCAAGCAGCGCTTCTTTTTCCACTGCCATATTGTTGTTTTCAATACGAGTTGTGTATATCTTCTTTGAGTCCCAATCCGTAACTATATATACGTCTTTGCTTCTGGATGTTACGGCCTCAGTAAAAGTACCGACAGGTTTTATTTCTGCGGATACTTTACCGCTGCCTGGATCGACCACCCACGTCATGCCTTTAAGCCCGTTCGCGACCCAGATGTTTTTACCGTCGAAGTACAGCCCTTCGTGATACCACGTCGGTATTTCCACCCTGGCCACAACCTTGGTCTTTATAAGGTTATCTTCTTTGGGGGAAAATCC
Organism: Candidatus Omnitrophota bacterium; assembly: GCA_030695905.1. Classification (NCBI taxonomy): domain Bacteria; kingdom Pseudomonadati; phylum Candidatus Omnitrophota; species Candidatus Omnitrophota bacterium. Next base: position 51,119 of record JAUYOL010000043.1, read on the forward strand.
GCAAAGGCAAAATATAAGCGCTGTAAAAGTTAAAAATTTTAAGGTCTTCATTCTTAAAATTTGTAATAAATTCCGCTCGATAACGAAGTCTCATCTATAAAATGGCCTTCGACGCTTAAGTACGTATTTTTTGTGATTTTAACGTCGCAGCCTATGACTACGCCGGTATAGTATGCCGGCGGGCGGTTTTTTCTGTCGATATCATTTGTCTTTTGAATCAAGTTCCCATAGGATAATTTGGCGCCGGCAAAAGGCGTCATTCTGCCTATCTCCCTGGAAGAGACAAGCGACACCTGCCAGTCTTCATATATTGCCATGCGTTTGTCGCCGTTTAAATTTCTGTTGGCAGGATGCGTGCTTGTGTGTTGAAAACCGGTCACCACGCGTACCTTATTTTTATCGTCATCAAGTACCCGCAGCCTGAAGCCATACCCTCCCGCCAAACCGTAATTGTGGTCTACTTTAGGATGGACGCCTCCTTTTTCCCGGACGTTGCCAAATCCGATCTTTCCGTCAAGGGTAAGCCAATCGAAGACGCCATATGACAAGGTGTAGTAATTCTGTAAGCTTTTGATGTTTCCGTAGGAGTTGCTCAGGTCGTGTTTGAATACGCTGTTGTTCTGATATCCGGTAATATATTTACCCTTGTAGGGTATATTTGTTCCGTCGGTGGGTGCCGCGTGGATATTTATGGAACATAGCAAGAACAAAATAATAACGCCATATACAATATATTTGCGCATATGGCGTATTTTACTATATTACCTATCGTATGTCGAGTAATAATACGGTGTGTGTGCCTTGAATTCGGCGGCGCATGTATCAACTAGTTTAAAATCTGGCTCTATACTCTTGGATTTTCTTAAAGCCCTTATTTCGTTCTCATCTTTACCCAACAGCATAGCGAGTTGCTTATCGCTGAATCCGTATTGTTTGGCATGGACAAGAAGACTGTCCGCTATATTGTCCTTATGTTTTATTATCTGGCCTTCAAGCTCTATTATCTCTTTTATGTTATGCAGAAACCATCTGTCTATTTTTGTCATCTCGTATATTTTCTCTATATCGATAGACGCTCGTAAAGCGTCGCCTATGTAAAATACTCTCTCGGCGCAAGGCGTCCTTAGTTTTTCGTAAATCATATTTAATGTATCTTCACTTGCCTTTACATTTCCGAGACAATCTTTGAAAAGCATGGTTTCAAGCCCGCTCTTTTTAATTTCCAGTGAGCGCAACCCTTTCTGCAGGGATTCCTTAAACGTTCTTCCGATAGACATTGCCTCTCCGACCGATTTCATCGATACTGTAAGCGTGGGGTCAGCAAGCGGAAATTTCTCGAATGTAAACCTCGGTATCTTCACCACGCAATAATCTATAGAAGGTTCAAAGCATGCAGGCGTCTCTTTTGTGATATCATTAGGTATTTCATCAAGAGTGTAGCCTACCGCCAACTTTGCGGCTATCTTTGCTATGGGAAAACCCGTAGCTTTTGATGCCAAAGACGAGCTTCTCGAGACTCTTGGGTTCATCTCTATGACTACCATTCGGCCTGTATCGGGATTTACCGCAAACTGTATATTCGATCCGCCGGTCTCAACCCCTATCTCCCTGATGCAGGCTATTGAAGCGTCCCTCATCTTCTGATATTCCCTATCGGTGAGTGTCTGTATGGGCGCTACAGTGATAGAGTCACCTGTATGCACTCCCATTGGATCGAAGTTCTCAATAGAACATATTACAACGACGTTATCTTTCTTATCGCGCATTACCTCGAGCTCGAACTCCTTCCAGCCTATTACAGATTCTTCAACCAATATTTCGCTTATCATGCTGGATTCAAGTCCTATCTTGGCGCGTTCCCTGAATTCTTCTATATTATAAGCCACACTACCGCCGGTGCCTCCAAGCGTAAAACTCGGCCTTATTATCACAGGAAAGCCTATCTTCTCCGCAACCACGCACGCCGTCTTTAAATCATATGCCTTATCGCTTCTTGGAAGATCGAGGCCGATCTTTTGCATAGCTTCCTTGAATAAACGCCTGTCTTCACCCTTCTTTATGGATTTTATGTCGGCTCCTATGGTCTCTACCTTGTATTTTTTTAAGATTCCTTTTTCGGCAAGGCCTATCGTAGTGTTAAGCGCGGTCTGGCCGCCAAGGGTCGGCAGCAGCGCGTCAGGCCTTTCCTTTTCGATGATCTTTTCTATCGCTTCTACGGTTATCGGCTCAATATATGTTCTGTCTGCCATTTCCGGATCCGTCATGATTGTAGCCGGATTCGAATTGACCAATATTATTTTATAGCCATCCTGCCTCAGGACCTTACATGCCTGTGAACCTGAATAATCAAATTCGCACGCCTGGCCTATTACTATGGGCCCGGAGCCGATTATCAATATCTTCTTTATGTCAGTTCTTTTAGGCATGTTTCTTCATCATTTCCTTAAAATTTTCGAATAGATACTTAGCATCATGAGGACCCGGGCTGCACTCGGGGTGGAATTGGACAGAAAATATGGGCAGCTTCTTGTGCCTGATGCCCTCCAGCGTCTTGTCGTTCAGGTTCATGTGGGTAATTTCCAGCTCTTTTTTGTTTAATGTGTCTATGTCAACGCAGTAACCGTGATTTTGGACAGTTATGGCAACTTTTCCGGTCTTCAAATCCTTTACCGGCTGATTTCCGCCGTGATGTCCGAACTTTAGCTTATAAGTCTTGCCTCCAAATGCCTGGCCTAACATCTGATGTCCTAAGCATATTCCGAATATGGGAACCTTGCCGATAAGTTCCCGTACCGTCTTTACTATGTATTGCAACGCTGCCGGGTCCCCCGGCCCGTTTGATAATAGGACGCCATGTGGTTTATGATCCAAGATCTCTTTGCTGGTAGCCGTTGCCGGCAAAACCATTACCTTGCAGTCGTTTTTTGCCAACTCTCGCAGCATGTTATATTTAACACCGCAATCGAGTACTACAACTTTGAATTTTCCTTTATTACTCCACTCGTAGCCTTTTTGCGCCACTACCTCTTTGACAAGGTCTCGTCCTTCAAGCCCAGGTGAGGCTTTTGCTTTGTCTATCAGACTCTTTTCGTTGAAATCAACCGTTGATAATATTGCTTTCATTGCGCCGGCTTCTCTGATATGCAGAGTGAGAGAGCGCGTATCGATGCCTTCTATGCCTAAGATATCAAATTCTTTTAAATATTCACCAAGGGATTTTTTAGAACGCCAGCTGCTGGCTATTTTTGAACATTCTTTGACTATGAAGCCCTCGACAAAAGGCTTGCGAGATTCCACGTCCTCGTCATTTACGCCGTAATTGCCTATCAAAGGATAGGTCATAGTTACCATCTGACCTTTGTAGGATGGGTCTGTGAGGATCTCCTGGTAGCCCGCCATACTTGTATTAAAAACCACTTCCGCGCATCTTTCGCCGGCGGCGCCGAAAGACTTGCCTTTGTAGATCTTACCGTCTTCTAACGCGAGTATCGCATTCATTTCTGGGCTTTTCCGTACTTCAACGCGGCTGTTATAAAATCCCTGAAGAGGGGATGCGGCCTGTCCGGCTTCGATTTAAATTCCGGATGGTATTGAACCGCTATAAAATATGGATGTTTTGTTATTTCCACGGTCTCAACGAGATTTTTCTTGGGATAAATACCGGAGAATGTCATGCCTTTTTTCTCCAACAAACCTTTGTATTTGTTATTAAATTCATATCTGTGCCGATGTCTTTCAAGCACCAGCCCCTTTTTATAGGCCTTATGCGCGAGACTGCCCTTCTTTATTCTGCAGGGATAAACACCCAAGCGCATTGTGCCGCCCATATCTTTTATGTGTTTTTGTTCCTCAAGCAGGCTTATAACGGGGTGTTTAGATTTTTTATCGAACTCCGTTGAATTAGCATTTTTCAGTCTGCATACGTTTCGCGAAAATTCTATTACCGCGCACTGCATGCCAAGGCATAGTCCAAGGAACGGGATATTGTTTTCCCTGGCGTATCTTATAGCTTCAACCTTACCTTCTATCCCTCGATATCCAAATCCCCCCGGCACCAGTATTCCGGATACATCATCTAAGAGGTTCCCAATGCCATGTTTTTCTATCTCCTCGGAATCTATCTTCTTTATTGTAACCTTGGCATCATTATATATGCCGGCATGTACCAGCGATTCATATATGGATTTATAGGCGTCCTGTAAACCTATATATTTCCCTACGACGGCGACTGTGACCTTGTGCCGCGGATGTATTGCCCTTTCAACAACGAATTTTGCCCAATCTTTGAGGTCAGTTGACCTGGATTTTAATTTAAAATGATCAAGTATTATCTTGTCCAGCCCTTGTTCTTTGAAGATAAGAGGAACCTGATAAATAGATTCCGCGTCCCTGGCTTCTATTACGGAGGCTTTATTGACATTGCAGAATAATGATATCTTTTCCTTCACGTCGTCCGAGAGCGCCTTCTCTGTCCTGCAAATAAGAATATCGGGCTGGATGCCTATCTCGCGCAATTTCCCCACGCTATGCTGCGTAGGCTTTGTCTTTATCTCTTCTGCGCTGCGAACGTAAGGTATGAGAGTGAGGTGCACGTATAGGGCATTATGATATCCGACTTCAAGCCTGAACTGCCTGGCAGCTTCTAAGAACGGGAGGCTCTCTATATCTCCCACAGTTCCGCCTATCTCGACTATCAGTATCTCGGCGTTTGAAACTTGTGCGGCTTTTCTTACCCGGTCTTTTATTTCATTTGTAATATGCGGTATTACCTGGATAGTCTTACCGAGATAATCGCCGCGTCTTTCTCTGGCTATTACCGCGTTATAGACCTGGCCGGTAGTTGCGTTAGAGAATTTTGTTGTTTCGGTATTGATAAATCTTTCGTAATGGCCGAGGTCAAGATCCGTTTCAGCGCCATCTTCTGTCACATAAACTTCCCCATGCTGATAAGGATTCATTGTGCCCGGGTCAACATTAATGTAGGGATCGAGTTTCATCATCGCAACCCTGAAGCCGCGTGATTCCATAATCTTGCCTATGGATGCTGAAGCGATGCCTTTACCCAGACTTGATATAACACCACCGGTAGTAAAAATGTACTTTGTCATGCTTTTCTTCCCTTTATGCTTATCAAAAAAATAGCGTTTTTTTTTAGGCCGGGATTATCCGGTTTTCAAAAAAAACGCTATTTTTTAAAACGTTAGTTCTTCGTTGAACCTGCGATGATTGTATCACAACGTTTTAAATTGTCAATATTATTTTTGCGCGAACTTTTTTGCTACGCGCCTCTCTTTATTTTTATTGTAAAGCTTTTCGCCCAACCACTCTCTGGCTAACGTATCCTTATCGACGCCTTTTTCTTTCCAGTCGTATTCCATAATAACGGCTGTCTTAAGGACTTTCCATACGGGTTCGCTTAAAAGATTCGGCTTCTTTTCATATAATCTGTCCAATTTTTTACAATAAAACGGAGCGTCTTTGGATATCGTAACGCCCTGTTTTTTTACATCTTTAATAAAATCCTTAGCAAGCTGAATTCGCGCTTTTTTATCTACCTTTAGCCAATCGTTTCCTGTGACGGGTTTGCCTTGAGCGAACGCAAGCCCTGCGCAAAAAGCAATTATAAGTAGTGCAGATATTATTTTTCTCATCATTTCCTCCGGTTAGTATGTTAGATGATACCGCTTTTGGATACTTTAGTCAATATCTATAGACAGGGTAGAGAAGATTCGCCGGCAAGGTATTTGTCAATATTGTGCGCCCCGCGGCGGCCCTCTGAGATGGCCCACACTATAAGCGACTGCCCTCTTCGCATATCGCCGGCGGCAAATACACCTTTATGTGAGGTCATATAGTCTTCGCCCGTTTTGACATTACCCCTGTTGTCAAATTCAACTTTTAATTCGCGCAATAGATTGTTGTGTTCAGGGTGAACAAAGCCTATGGCAAGTATCACAAGATCTGCATCTATTTCAAACTCGCTGCCCGGGATCTCTTTCATGATGGGGCAATTTTTCTCGTCTTTCTGGGAAAAATCAAGTTTGACGCAATGGGCCTTTTTGACATTTCCGTTTTGGCCGGTAAATTTTTTAGTGAGAACGGCCCACTGGCGTTCGCCGCCTTCCTCATGGCTTGTGGACACCTTGAATAGAATAGGATATTTTGGCCATGGAAAATCGGGCGTTCTGCATTCGGCGGGCTTGCCCAAGACTTCTACCTGCATAACACATGATGCCCCCTGTCTGTGCGCCGTCCCTACGCAATCAGCCCCCGTGTCTCCGCCGCCTATTATAAGGACCTTTTTATCTTTTGCGTTTATGAGTTCTTCGCGTGGTATTTTATTGCCGGCCACAACGCGGTTTGCCTGTATAAGGTAATCCATAGCAAAGTGTATGCCTTTTAATTCTCTTCCCTCAACTTTCAGGTCTCGTGGCTGTCTTGACCCGCCGGAAAGGCATATTGCATCGAAATTTTTTAATATCTTTTCAGTTTTATGATCGGTGCCGACATTAGTGGACAAAATAAATTGGATTCCTTCTTTCTTTAGAATATTAATGCGGCGGTCTATGATCTTTTTTTCGAGTTTGAAGTCAGGAATGCCGTAGCGTAATATTCCGCCAGGCCTGTCATCTTTTTCAAATACTGTAACCTTGTGCCCCGCTTTATTGAGCTGGTCCGCGCAGGATAGCCCGGCGGGGCCGGAGCCTATTACGGCCACGGATTTTCCTGTGCGTTTTTTTGGAGGCCTTGGTTTGATATAGTTTGAATTAAATGCCCATTCTATTATCGAAAGCTCGTTATCTCTTATTGTAACAGACTCATCGTTAATGCCAAGAACGCATGCGTATTCGCACGGAGCCGGGCATATTCTGCCTGTTATTTCGGGCAGATTATTTGTTGCGTTTAGAAGTTCGAAAGCTTTTTCCCATTCGCCATGAAAAACAAGGTCGTTCCATTCCGGTATATAATTGCAGACCGGGCAACCCCAGTGGCAGAAAGGCGTTCCGCAATCCATGCATCTTGAGGCCTGTTCTTCGGAATCCTTCTCGTTGCGCAGCTTGGCTACCCACTCGTGATCCTGCACCCTCTCGCACACAGGCCGGTAAGGCAATCCCTCTCTCTTTACTTTTAGGAAACCCTTAGGGTCACCCATCCGACACCTCCGACAGGTCCATCTTCTCCTCGGCTTTTCTTGCCTGAAGTATGCGCTTGTATTCAGTAGGCATTATCTTGACAAAATATTTCTTCTCTTTATAGAAGCTGTCCAGTATCTTTTTGGCGACATGGCTTTTAGTGTATCTTGTATGGTTAAGCAAAAGGTGTTTTATGGCTTCCTCGTCCTCTGTAGTCAATTTTTCAAGCTCTACCATGCTCATATTGCATTTGTCTTTGAAAGACTTGTCCCTGTCGAATACATATGCTATGCCGCCCGACATGCCAGCGGCAAAGTTTCTACCGGTTCTGCCCAATATGACGACTCTTCCGCCGGTCATATATTCACAGCCGTGGTCTCCGACACCTTCTACGACAGCGTTTAAGCCCGAATTTCGTATACAGAACCTTTCGCCGGACACGCCTCTTATATATGCCTCGCCCGAAATAGCCCCATAGAATGTCGTATTGCCGATAACTATATTTTCTTCGGATTTGTAGGTTGCTCCGTTATCGGGATAGATAATTATTTTCCCCCCGGATATGCCTTTGCCTACATAGTCATTTGCCATTCCTTCTAATTCGAATGTAGCTCCTTTTGCCAGAAAGGCTCCAAAACTCTGTCCGGCGATACCATTAAATTTACAGTTAATAGTATTTTCGGGCAGGCCTTCCTCGCCATATCTTCGGCATACCTCTCCGCTGAGCATTGCGCCCGTTGTTCTATTGGTATTATTTATGGATAGTTTTATATTTACCGTATTTTTATTTTCGAGCGCGTCTTTGGCCATTTCAATCAGCTTGATGTCCAGTACGCGTTCAATATTATGATTCTGTTTCTTCATGCAGCGTATATCCACACCTTGCGGGACATCAGGTTTAAATAAAATCTTTGAGAAATCTATATCTTTACCTTTCCAGGGTAGCGCAGATTTATCTGACTCCAGAAGATCCGTTCTCCCGGTCAATTCCTCTAAGGTTCTCACGCCCAGCCGAGCCATTATTTCACGTAATTCTTGCGATACAAATTTGAAGTAGTTTATAAGATATTCGGATTTTCCTTTAAACCTTTTCCTTAATATATCATCCTGTGTCGCCACGCCCACAGAACAATTATTTAAATGGCAGTGCCGCAACATTACGCATCCTAATATAATAAGGGCTGCTGTGCAGAAACCAAATTCTTCAGCCCCTAAAATAGCTGCTATGGCCACGTCCCGGCCCGTACGCATCTGCCCATCCGTCTGAAGCCTTACCCTGCTTCTCAAATCGTTAAGCACGAGCGTCTGATGTGTTTCTGACAGTCCTAATTCCCATGGAAGTCCCGCATGTTTTATCGAGCTCAATGGCGACGCGCCTGTTCCACCGTCTCCACCCGAAATAAGTATCATATCGGCATGCCCTTTCGCGACGCCTGCCGCTATAGTGCCCACGCCTATCTCCGAAACAAGTTTTACGCTTATGCGCGCGCGCGGATTGGCGTTCTTCAGGTCAAATATAAGTTGTGCCAGATCTTCTATTGAATATATGTCGTGATGGGGAGGCGGCGATATAAGTGTCACGCCCGGTGTGGTGTAGCGTATCTTTGCTATAGTCGCGCTTACCTTATGGCCGGGTAGTTGTCCTCCCTCTCCCGGCTTTGCTCCTTGCGATATCTTTATCTGCAGCTCATCGGCATTAACCAAATAGTTTGCGGTTACACCGAATCTTCCGGATGCAACCTGTTTTATTGAACTTCGCGCCGAATCGCCGTTTGGCAGAGGCGTGAATCTTGCAGGGTCTTCTCCGCCCTCTCCGGTATTGGACCTGCCTCCGAGTTTATTCATAGCTATGGCTATAGCCTCATGGGTCTCTTTGCTTATCGAGCCGAAACTCATCGCTCCTGTCGCAAAGTGCCTGACGATAGACTCTATGGGCTCAACCTCTTCTATAGGTATGCCATTTTGATCTTTAAATTTTAAGAGGCTTCTTAATGTGCATGGATTTTTAGACTGGTCATTTATTGACCTGGCAAATTCCTTATATTTTTCATAGTCATTACTCCATGTCGCGTCCTGCAGTTTGGATATAGATTCCGGATTCCATAGATGGAATTCTCCGTCGCGCTTCCACTGGTATAGCCCGCCCGTTTTTAGATATGGCTCTTCAGTATTCTTTGCAAAAGCATCTTTATGCCTGAGGATCGCCTCTTTAGCTATTATTTCAAATCCTATGCCGCCTATTCTTGAAACCGTTCCGGTAAAACACGCATCTACTACTTCATTGCCTAAGCCCATCGCCTCGAATATCTGGGCGCCTCTGTAGCTTTGTAATTTAGATATTCCCATTTTTGACAAAACTTTTAGTATGCCTTTTTCCACACTCTTTATATAGTTATACCGGCCGTCCTTTTGACTGATGTCGAGTTCGCCTTCATCTATAAGTTGTCGTACAGCCTCATAGACAAGATATGGATTAATACAATCGGCTCCATATCCGAATAGAAGCGCAAAATGATGAACCTCTCGCGGTTCCGCGCTTTCAACTATAATGCCTATCTGTGTTCTGAGCGCGTTTCGTATAAGATGGTGGTGCACCGTGGCGGTTGCCAATAGCGCAGGTATGCTGGCAAATTCCTTGCTGACACCTCGGTCACTCAAGACTATAAATGTATAACCGTTCTTAATCGCGCTTACAACTTCTTTACATATTACATCGAGCCTCTTCTTCAGTTCTTTCTCACCCGAGGCTTTGAACAATATGGAGATCGTCTTGGTTTTAAAGTTATTGAGTTTGATACCTTGTATCTTTAGAAGGTCGTCATCTGTCAGGATAGGATGTTTTAATCTTATCTTGTGACAATGCTTTTCGGATTCGCTCAGAAGGTTCTTCTCTGGGCCTATGTAGCTTTCCAGACTCATTACAAGCTCTTCTCTTATCGGGTCTATGGCCGGATTCGTAACCTGTGCGAATAATTGCTTAAAATATGTATATAGAAGCTGCGGGCCTTTTGAAAGGATCGCGTGCGGCGTATCATTTCCCATGGAGCCGACCGGCTCCTGGCCGTTTTGCGCCATAGGCTTGATAATCACTTTTAAGTCTTCTCTTGAGTATCCAAACGCCTTCATTTGTGTCTGCAGATCTCCGATTTTTTTGTTATTCTTTTTTGCCGGAAGTTTATCAAATTCAATTAGGCTGTTTTTTAGCCAGGTTTCATATGGTTGTCTGTCCGAGGCCTCTTTTTTTATCTGAGAGTCATCTATTATTTTACCTATCTTCGTGTCTATATAAAACATCTTGCCCGGTTCCAGCCTGCCGGACGTCAGGATATCTTTGGCTGCTATATCGAGCACTCCGACCTCTGAAGCCATAACAACAAGGCCTTCTTTTGTGACAATGTAGCGCGCCGGCCTTAGACCGTTCCTGTCAAGTACGGCTCCTATGCTTACGCCGTCGGTAAAAGCGATGGCCGCCGGACCATCCCATGGCTCCATAAGGCAGGCGTGATATTTGTAAAAATTTCTAAGCTTTCTATCCATGAGAGCGCTCTGCTCCCAGGCGTCCGGTATAAGCATCATCATCGCGTGATGTATAGGCCTTCCGGCGAGAACAAGCAGCTCGAACGCGTTATCTATTGCGGCGGAGTCGCTCCCGCCAGGTACTATTACGGGGAATACCTTCTTTATATCTTTGCCAAATAGGTCCGATTTTAACAGGCCTTCCCTGGCGCGCATCCAATTAATATTGCCCCTCAAAGTATTTATTTCGCCATTGTGAGCAAGAAATCTGAACGGCTGCGACAGGTCCCACGTGGGGAATGTGTTGGTGCTATAGCGTGAATGGACCAGGCATATGGAGCTTTTAACGTCTTTATCCTGCAGATCCGAAAAGAAGCCCTCCATCTGGTGAGGCATTAAAAGGCCTTTATAAGAAAAAGTCCTGCTCGAAAAATTCGTTATATAGAAGAAAGACCTCTGTTTGATGCAGGATTCCCGGATGGTATTCTCAATCTTTTTTCTCGTTATATACAGCGTTCTTTCAAAATCTATGCCACAGGCCGGATTTGAATCCGCCCTCTTTATAAAAGGCTGCTCCATTACAGGCTGCGTATTTTTTGCTGTTATGCCTATATCAGAATTTTCCACAGGCACGCTTCTCCATCCAAGCAGCGTGAGTCCTTCCTTTTTTATGATCTGTGAGATGGCTTCTTTGCAGAATGTGCGGTCCTTTTCATCTGCCGGCAAAAATACCAAGCCTGTGCCGTATTCACCCTTGTCCGGCAAATCTATCTTTATCTTTTTGCATTCTTTAACAAAAAATTCATGCGGGATCTGTATTAGTATCCCGGCTCCATCTCCCGTTTTTGGGTCAGAGCCTGTCGCTCCACGGTGAGCCAATCGCCGCAAGACTTCGAGTCCTTGAGATACTATGCGGTTGGATGCTTTGCCCTTTACGTCACAGACGAACCCTACGCCGCACGAGTCATGCTCGAAAGCCGGGTCGTATAGCCCTTGTTTTTTTGGTAAATAGTGATATTCCATGTTTACAAATTCCGTTTATTAGAGTTTATTGCATAGAATTTAAGCGGGCAAAAAGAAAGCAAATAGGCGCTCAACTTAGTTTAAGCAATTAAACCTAAATCGAACGCCTATAATACAATAATGCAAGTCAATTTGCAAGCTTTTTGATAGGCATCTATTTTATAAAAAGCATCTCTCTGTATTTCGGCAGGTCCCAATGCTCGTCGGAAACTACGCATTCGAGCGCGTCAGCGTGCTTCCTTATATGTTCCATCAGAGGTTTTAGTTCTTCAAAATAAATCTTTGCCCTCTCTTCATGATGCAGTTTCTGTGCGCGATCCAGTAGATCTGTCATTTCGTGCAGATTGCGCCTTACATAGTAAATCTTCTGCGCGATCTCCGCCAAATGCTTCTTCTGGTCATCGAGGGTTCTTTTGTCTATTTTAACTCCGCCGGTTTTTGCCAAAATTACCAGCTTATTGAGATTGCCGGATAGTAATTTTTGATACTCATAACCGGCAGGCACAACGCTTGCATTTACCATTTCGTTAAGTGTCTGAGCCTCGATCTCAATAGTTGTATTATAAGTATGTACCCAGATATGATAACGGGCGACGATCTCTTCTTTTGAGAATACTTTGTATTTTTCAAATAGCGCTATATTATTCTTGTCTATAAGCGCTTCGAGAGATTGATAGGTGGATGCCACATTGGGCAACCCTCTTTTTTTTGCTTCCTTAATCCACTCGGGCGCATAGTTATTACCTTCGAATCTGACATTCTTTGTTTCCTTGGCCAGCCTCGCTATTACTCGAAGAGTGGCTGTGCCGAAATCTTTTCCTTTGGACTCTTTCCTGATCTCGCCCGCAACATAGTCGAGGGAATCGGCGATTATCGTGTTGATAATAGCTATAGGAGTCGATATATTTTGCGAAGATCCGACAGCTCTGAATTCAAATTTATTTCCTGTGAACGCGAATGGTGATGTGCGGTTCCTGTCAGTCGTGTCTTTGTTAAACTGCGGAAGGCGCGCAATGCCAAGGTCTATTATATCTCGCTTGGAAATTTTATTTTTAACACCCTTCTCTATCATATCAAGGATGCCGGTCAGCTGTTCTCCCAGAAAAGCGCTTATAATGGCCGGTGGCGCTTCGTTAGCTCCAAGACGATGCTCATTGCCTGCCATCGCTACGCTTGCACGCAGCAGATCAGCATGTAGGTAGACAGCCCTTAAAACCGCTACGAGGACGGTCAGGAATTGTAGATTGTCTTCAGGTGTATCTCCCGGATTCAAAAGGTTATTTCCTTTATCATCAGCGAGCGACCAGTTGAGGTGCTTGCCGCTCCCATTTATTCCCGCGAATGGTTTTTCGTGGAGCAAGCATACCATGTTATGCCGTAACGCAACTTTTTTCATGAGTTCCATGAGAAGCTGATTGTGGTCAGCGGCTATGTTCGATTCTTCGAATATCGGAGCGAACTCATACTGATGAGGCGCGACTTCGTTATGCCTTGTCATTACCGGTATGCCTAATTTATATGCTTCTTCAGCGACTTCAAACATGAAATTTACGACACGTTCTTTGATGGCGCCAAAATACTGGTCTTCAAGCTGCTGTCCCTTTGGCGAGGGGGCTCCTATCAGAGTCCTCCCCGTTAATAATAGATCCTGCCTCAAATTATAGTAGTTTTTATCTATAAGGAAATATTCCTGCTCCGGACCGCATGTGGACACCACTTTCTTCACATCTTTATGCCCGAAAAGTTTCAGAAGATTGACCGCTGCCTTGCTAAGCGCTTCATCAGATCGTAAAAGCGGCAGCTTCTTATCAAGAGCTTCTCCGTGATAAGATATGAATATGGTAGGTATGCAGAGTGTGTTACCGAGCGTAGATTCTATTATGAAAGCCGGGCTCGAAGGATCCCATGCGGTATAACCGCGCGCCTCGAATGTGGCGCGTATTCCGCCTGACGGAAAACTGCTTGCGTCCGGCTCGCCCTGGATTAATTTAGATCCGGAAAACTTCTCTATTACCTTACCCGGTTTCACAAAAGAGATAAAGCTGTCATGCTTTTCCGCCGTAAGTCCTGTCATGGGCTGGAACCAATGAGTATAATAGGTAGCGCCCTTTGCCATTGCCCATTCTTTCATGGCGTCAGCTATTTCATTTGCCTGCTCTAGAGTTATAGTTACGCCCTCGGACATCCAGCGCTTAAAGGCATCGAATGTTTTTTTGGATATATGTTTCTGCATGGTCTCGATATTAAAGGTATTCTCTCCAAAATAGCTGGAAACTTTTTTTAGGACTGCTTGTTTTTTCAAATCCACGCTCTTTACTTTAAATAATGCTTCCTGTCGAATTGCCATAAAACTCCCTTTCTATGTTTTTATTGCGGGTGTCCAAATATTATAGCACAGGCCCATCCCAATTCAATCGTTTTTACTTTTACAAAAAAATAACGCCCATCTTGGCAGCTGCTATTTCCAAAATGAACGCCTGTGTTCCACTTTAATATTGTAGCACTACTTTGTGCGGCATTACTATACATACAAGTAAAAACGGAGGCGTTTTGGTAACTACCCTATAGCTTCCTGTCCCCTCTCGCCCGTTCTTATCCTTATGCACTCTTCGAGGTTCAGCACAAATATCTTTCCGTCGCCTATATTGCCCGTCTTAGCGGCCTTACTGATTGCGGCTATAGTGGGTTCCACAAATTTCTCATTTACTGCGATCTCAAGCCTTACTTTTTTTAGCAGATTTCCAGTTTCTTTTCTGCCACGGTATATTTGAGTTATTCCTTTTTGCCTTCCGCATCCCAGGACGTTGGAAACAGTTTTAAGATGTATTTCGCACTTGTCCAGCTCCTGCAGGACATCTTCAAGTTTATGCGGCTGAATAACAGCGACTACTAACTTCATATTGTCCCCCTTTAGTCGAGCAGTGTATACGCGCTCTCCTCATGCTGTGTTATATCAAGGCCTATTACCTCTTCCTCATCCTCGACTCTTAGACCCATAACAGCATCAAGAACCTTTAGCAGAACAAACGTAATGGCTATAGAATAAACCATTACTGCCAGAACACCAGTTGATTGTATCATAAATTGATTTTGATTTCCAAAAAATAAGCCATTGTTACCAGCCGGGTTAATTATTTTTTGCGCAAGCAATCCTGTTGCCAATGCTCCAACAGCTCCTCCGACACCATGCACGCCGAAAGCGTCGAGAGAGTCGTCATATGAAAATTTCAGTTTTATAATAGCTACGGCAGTGTAACACAATAATGCCGCCGCGATGCCTATCAATATGGCAGACATGGGAGAGACAAATCCCGACGCGGGTGTTATAGTGGCCAGGCCCGCGACAGCGCCTGTGGCGCCGCCCAGAAGGGTCGGCTTGCCGGTTGCTCTCCACTCTATAAACATCCACGTAAGCGCTGCTGATGAAGCGGCTGCATTAGTAGCTACAAACGCCCATACCGCTAATCCATTTGCCGCGAGAGAGCTTCCTGCGTTAAAGCCGAACCAACCGAACCAGAGCAACCCCGCTCCAATGATAGTTAGCGGCAGATTATGCGGAGGCATAGGTTCCCGTCCATAACCCCGCCTCTTACCTAATATAAGAGCACACACTAAAGCTGATACTCCGCTTGATACGTGTACTACTATCCCACCGGCAAAATCCAATACTCCCTTATTCCTTAGCCAACCGCCCTCGCCCCATACCCAATGACATACGGGATCGTATACAAGAGTGGCCCATAACAAGGTAAAGACAACATAAGTTGAAAATTTCATTCTTTCGGCGAATGCTCCGGCTATCAGGCCGGGCGTTATGACTGCGAACATCATCTGGTACGCCATGAAAAGAAGGTGTGGTATCGTTGATGAGTAAGTAGGGTTGGGCTCTATTCCAACGCCTTTTAAACCCATCCATGCCAGGTTTCCTATAAAATGGCCCTGGTCGGGGCCAAAACTTAAACTGTATCCGCATAACATCCATTGAATACTGATAAGGCACAATACGAAAAAAGATTGCATCATCGTCGCCAAGACATTTTTTCTTCTTACCAACCCGCCGTAAAATAGTGCCAGTCCGGGTATCGTCATAAGCATAACCAGCGCCGTAGACATCAAAATCCACGCCGTATCGCCAGAATTTATCATAATTTATCCTCTCTTGTATTCAACTGCGTAATCAATTGAGCAAATTTAAATAAAAAAATAGCGCGCACCTTGTTGAGCACAACATTGTGCACGCTATTGCTATACAAGTAAAAAAGATAGATTTTTGGTAACCAATTTCGCTTTGCGAAATTGGCCCTGAGCGAGCCATGAAATCCGACTTTATAGGAGGATTTCAGGCGAGCCGAAGGACCTTTCCACTCATCCTATCGCTACGCCATCTCTTTCACCCGTCCTTATTCTCACGCACTCCGCAAGATCCAATACGAATATCTTCCCATCACCTATATTGCCTGTTTTTGCGCCCTTTGTTATGGCCAATACCGTAGCTTCAACATATTTTTCATTTACAGCGATCTCGAGCCTTACCTTTTTCAGAAGGTTGCCCGTCTCCTTTTTGCCTCTATATACTTCGGTTTTACCTTTTTGCCTTCCGCACCCCAGGACATTGCTTACGGTCTTTAGGTGTACCTCCGCCCTATCCAGTTCCTGCAGGACATCTTCAAGTTTATGTGGTTGAATAATCGCGATTATAAGCTTCATATAAAACGTCACCTCCTCTTAGTCTAACAGCGTATATGCACTCTCTTCATGCTGTGTTATATCAAGGCCTATTACCTCTTCCTCATCCTCGACTCTTAGACCCATAACAGCATCAAGGACCTTTAATAATATAAAGGTCACGGCCACCGAATATGCCATCGTGGCTAAAACACCGATTGCCTGGGTAGCGAATTGCGCTGAATTTCCAAAAAACAACCCATTATTTCCAGCGGCATTTACTATCTTTTGCGCAAATAAACCTGTTGCAAGCGCTCCCAACGTTCCTCCTACACCATGAACACCAAAAGCATCGAGTGAGTCATCGTAGCCGAATTTTAATTTGATAACAGCTACAGCTGTATAGCAAACAAGTCCTACCAGAATCCCTATAAGGATCGACGACAGAGGTGTTACGAATCCCGCTGCGGGAGTAATTGCAACAAGTCCCGCTACGGCGCCGGTTGCTCCGCCAAGTATTGTTGGTTTTCCGGTAACTTTCCACTCTATGATCATCCATGTCAACGCGGCTGCAGCTGCGGCGGTATTTGTGGCGATAAAAGCCGAGACCGCGAGCTCGTTTGCACCTAAAGCGCTGCCGGCGTTAAATCCAAACCAGCCAAACCACAAAAGGGCCGCGCCGATCAGACATAAAGGAAGATTGTGCGGCGGCATAGGTTCTTGGCCGTAGCCCCTCCTCTTACCCATATATAGGGCGCACACGAGCGCCGATATACCGCTTGATACGTGAACTACCGTGCCCCCCGCGAAATCCAAAGCGCCCATATTTCTTAACCATCCGCCCGCTCCCCACACCCAGTGGCAGACAGGATCATAAACAAGCGTCGCCCATAATAGGGTAAAGACAACGTAGGTTGAAAACTTCATTCTCTCCGCAAAGGCGCCTGTTATTAGGCCCGGCGTAATTACCGCGAACATCATCTGATAAATCATGAAAAGAAGATGCGGGATAGTTGAGGCATAATCCGGATTGGGGGCCATTCCTACACCCTTTAAACCCATCCATGCCAGGCTTCCTATAAAATGGCCCTGATCGGGACCAAAGGACAGACTGTACCCAAAAAGCACCCATTGAATACTGATAAGGCACAGTACGAAAAAAGACTGCATTATTGTGGCGAGGACGTTTTTACGCCTTACCAGTCCTCCATAAAACAGCGCAAGGCCCGGGAATGTCATTAACATGACAAGCGCAGTCGATATTAAGACCCATGCTGTATCGCCTGAATTAATCATAGCTACCTCCTCTTTTTATTTTATATCCAGTTTTTCTTTGACCATTTCTGCGTATACTTTATTTATGCGGCCAGTTTTTAGCCATCTCTCTAATGTCGACACCTGTATATTTATCTTCACAGAAAGATCATGCAGCGTATAGTCATTTTCTTCTTTAATTTGCTGTATTTTTTTAATTAATTCTTTATCAATCATTAATGCAGCTTCCTATATTTCTAAAAAGTGATGAGCGCGTCCATGCTGAATGTCAGCTGATCCCTCTTGCCGGTGCTAAATACTGATCTGTCAGAGTGGTCATAACGAATTTCCGGCCGAAACAACAAGTTGGATAGTACCTTGTCTTTTGGGAACGGCTTTATTGCTACGCCTGCGGTTACCTCATAGTAGTTGGCGCCGACAGGAGCGGCGTTAGAAAAACCGCTGGCTGCATCTTTATACCACTCCAGTCGGGTATTCAGAGTAAAATACTGATTAAGCGCATAGCTAGCATATCCGGCCACACCCCCCCACTGCTTGACCTTATCTTGCGATCCGGGGATCTTTGGAGTCACAACGTAGTCAGTGCCCAGGCCGAGGCTTAATTTATCATTGATCTTATGTGTTATAACTAAATCCATGGCTGTCCACCAGTTGGCGCTGTCACCCGTAGGAAGATTGTGTCCGACACCGATCGGGAATTCAGGGCCTTCCGTCATCGTAAAGATGGCGGTAGTCTTGTCGCTGGGTGTAAAGGTTACACGGCCCAATAGATCCAAAGCATGGTTGGCATCTCGCAGCGACTGGTTCCATCCCAGCGTTGTGCCAAGGTCAAACGTCCATTGCGGGTTCATTATATAGGTGGCCAGAACGCCCGTCTGCGTACCCGGCTCAGCATAGAGAAACTGGTAACTATAAGAATAGAATGCCTTGGCAGGATCACCGAAAGCCCCGTAAATATTGGCGCTGAATTGTTCAAATCCGGCCAACTCGATCCACTTACCTACTCTAAGCCGTACAGGTATATAAGGAAGAGCCATATCCGCGTAAGCTTGGAGAAGGTCCCATTGATTATGACCCGTTTGGGTATCCCACATGCCATTAGAGTGTATGAAGGCAGCGTCCGCGCCAAAGATGCCCTCCATGCGCCCGCCTATGTCAAACTGCTTCTTGGTCGGATCTACCGTGCGTTCGACGTTCAAGCTGACCTTATTAAGGGTTATGTCGCTTTTGAAGTTGTTATATCCGATGAAGGTCGGCCCTACGCCTTCCTGAGGCGCTGTAGCGTCATAAAACCAGCCCGCCTGGGTGTATCCATAGATCTTAATGCCGAGCTTATCTAAAGGTTTGGCTAAACCCACCTTGTCCATGCCGGTCATAAGCAGCCCTCTCGACGGCGCAGTTAGAACATCCTCATCGGCATATACCCAGGAATGCGCTTGCGAGTACACAAGGAATGATACCAATATTAAAGTAATTTTTTTAATCAGTTCCATATTATCTCCTTTTTATGTACCTCAAATAAAAAAAGCGTCTTATTTATCCACATGGATCAATAAGACGCCAATGTCCTAAAATTTAAATAAAAAAGCGCTCTTTTCGAACGCCTTAGTTTATCAACACAACTATGTGTCTTAATGCTACTCATACAAGTAAAAAGAGCTTAGTTTTGGTAACTCCTTTTTATCTCGCATCTCAGTTTCTCGCATTTTGCCCTGATCTTTTTCCTTAATTTTATCACGGCGACGTGTGAAATGCCAAGCTTTTCACCCATTTCACGCACTGTCAGGCCGTCGGTGCTCATTTTTATAATAGCGATTTCCCTGTCATTAAGGTCATTTTTATAGGCTTCATCATATAATATTTTGTCCTCAACCTGTTCTTCACAGGACGATTCGTTTAAAGCTAATACTTCTTCGAGCATAGTTCCGTCTTCATCTATGGGGCTTTCGATGCTCTGGATCTTTACTTTATCCATGGATGTCCTTATGTAATTCTTAAGATGAAAGTAGCAGCCCTGCAATATATAGCTGTCCGTTTTATCATCAAGGATGCCCTTGCCAGACTTGATCCATAGATGGATAACCGCCTCCTGGTATAGGTCATCATCGTTAAAGAACGTAAAATGACCGTTGAGCCGATGACTTATCCTTCGGATCGTAGGCGTAAGTCTGGTTATTAATGTTTCGAAATTATCTTTCATGTTAATAAAGAAGCCCTTCGATGCATATCAATGCATACAAAGGGCTTCTTTGCTCCTTAATATTTTTATCTCTTCAGCGAGATAAATTCCTTTTAATATTCTTTATACTTGTTCGTTATCGGCATTCTTCTATCTTTGCCGAATGACCTTGGCGTTATTCTTATGCCCGGCGGTGACTGCCTCCTCTTGTATTCGCTCTTATCGACCATAGCAACAACTCTCAAGACATCGTCTTTACTGCATCCCGAGGATATGATCTTCTTCATATCGCGGTCATCTTCAACATACGCTTTGAGTATAGGATCTAATTTGCTGTAAACCGGCAATGTATCGCTGTCTTTCTGATCGGGCTTGAGCTCCGCGGTGGGCTCTTTTGTTAAGACAGAATCCGGTATTATATGAGAAATAGAATTTCTATATTTGCAAAGCTTATAGACAAGGGTTTTTGGCACATCTTTTATTACCGCGAAGCCTCCTGCCATGTCTCCATACAGAGTGGCATAGCCGGTGCTCATTTCCGATTTATTTCCCGTAGTAAGGACGAGCCACCCAAATTTATTGGACAGGGCCATCAATATATTGCCTCTTATGCGCGCCTGCAGATTTTCCTCCGCTATGTTCTTTTCTGATCCAGCGAATAGCGATGATAAAGTAATAAGGTATAATTTAAATATCTGTTCTATGGAAATAGCCTCATATCTTATGCCTAAGTTACCAGCGACCTCTCTCGCGTCGTTTGCTGATTCTTGTGAAGAATATCGAGACGGCATGAATATGCCCGTTACGTTATCCTTGCCAAGGGCATCTACTGCCAACGCCGCTACTATGGCGGAGTCTACGCCACCGCTTAATCCAATGGCAACTTTTTTAAAACCATTCTTGTTTACATAATCCTTTAGTCCCAGCAGGAGCGCTTTATATGCCTCTTCCGCATTTTCTACCATGACAGCAACTTTATTTTTTAATACAGAAGGTTTCTTATCTATCTTTTTCTTTATGGTCAATATTTTACTATCAGTTCTTCTGTGCGCAGCGTTTAAAGCAATATCCGCGAAAAGCAGCTCTTCTTCAAAAGCCTTGGCTCTCGCGATTATCCTGCCCTTATCGTTTGCCACCATACTGCGGCCGTCAAATACAAGTTCATCCTGTCCCCCTACCATATTTACGTAGGATATAAATATCTTGTTGCTTTTTGCCGCCTTCTGGATAACATTTTCTCTTTCCTTTATCTTTCCGATATGATAAGGAGAAGAGTTTATTGCGATCATTACTTGAGCGCCGGCCAAAGCACACATTTTTACGGGCCCGGACTTATGCCATATGTCTTCACATATACTGAGTCCAAATACTATATTATCCATCTTAAAGATAAAAGGAGATTTACCCTGTTTAAAATAACGGACTTCGTCGAATACCCCATAATTGGGCAATAGCATCTTGTGGTATATACCGAGAATTCTTCCCTTATATATTACCGCGGCGGCATTGTAAACATTGGCGCCCTTACTATCCGCGAAGCCGATTATAGCTGCTACATCCCCGACAGACTCGGCTATCTCCTTGAGTATGTGCACATTTCGTTCGATAAAATGCGATTTAAAAAGCAGGTCCTCTGGCGGGTATCCGGTTATAGCCAACTCAGGGAAAGAGACTATGTCAGCTCCCGCATTTTGAGCCTTATTTATACAGTCCATTATTTTCTCGGCGTTTAGATACAGGTCTCCTACTGTGCAATTAACCTGCGCTAAAGCCAATCGTATTGTTTTCTTCATATTTTAATCTCTTTATCCCCACAAAATAAAAAATGCCTTCCGGCATACTTTGCCAAAAGACATTCTTTGTCTACTACAATAAGTATTATATCACACTTCGGTAGTTTGTCAATCAAGTAATTCCTGCTTTTTAATTTCTAACCCGTTATTTCTTTTTCATCGAGTCTATCAGGATGATAGCGTCCGCTATATCGCGCATGGAGCGCCTTGTATCCATACTCTGTCTTTGTATCTTCTTAAACGCTTCCTCTTCGGAAAGGCCCTGCTCTCTCATAAGGATACCCTTGGCCTTTTCAACGCTCTTCCTGGTTTCTAATTCTTCCTGTATTACCTTAGTCTTTACCATAAGTTCCGCATTTTCAATAACTATCGCAGCCTGGTTTGCCACAGAGAACAGTATGTCTATCTCTTCCTTCGTGAACTTGTGCGGTTTTGAAGTATAGTTATTTAATACGCCTATTACCCTGCCCTTAACTGAAAGAGGAACGGATAGTAGAGATCTTAAGCCTTCCTTCTTTGCTATATCCTTATATTTATATTCCGTCTCTTTGGATATGTCGTATATTGCCTGCGGCTTATTTTCTAAAGCGGCCTTTCCGGCTATCCCTTCTCCTATATGCAGCGGCGGTTTTTTGTTGTATGTTTCGCTCATAGATTGAGTCGCTTTAAGCACAAGCGTTTTTGTCTTATCATCCACCAGGCTTAAAGAGCATATCTTGGAATTCATGATCTCCGCGGTAACCGTTACGATAAGTTTTAGAATATCTTCCAGGTAGAGGTTTGAGGTAATAGTTCTGCTGACCTTGGAGATTGCCTCTAAGCGTTTCGCGTGAGATACTGCCCTGCTGTCCTTTTTTGCCATTTGGTTATCTCTTTCCTTCCGATTTAGGGGCTATGTTCGTCCCGAGAAATTTCGTGTCAGAGTCTTTGGGCATTTCTTGTATCCAGCCATTATTTAACCCCAACTTGTGCGCTTCGTCAACTTTTATTTTGTACTCCTCCTCCAGTATACCGCAAGACAGCTCTTTAAAATCACATGCTTTATAGGTCGGATAGTATTGGCTCATTATACTCAAGTAGGCATCTTTAGAGATGTTTTCCTTGATAAATTTTAAACTTTCGGTAGTTCCAGAAATATTGTGCGGCAATACCAGAAGCCTTATTATGAGGCCTTTTATCGCAATATCATCGTCGTCCAAAATAACGTTTCCTGCCTGTCTATACATCTCCTTCACCGCTGTCCTATCGCGTTCAACGTAATCGGGAGCATCGGAATACAGCTTGGCCATCCTGTTATCCGAATAGCGCATATCAGGCAAATATATGTCGATAATGCCATCAAGTAGACGTATAGTGTCTGTAAGGTCATAACCGCTTGTATTATATACGATGGGTATCGAAAGGCCGTTATTGACGGCTATTTCCAACGCCATCAATATCTGAGGCACATAATGCGTAGGATTGACCAGGTTTATATTATGACAGCCCGCTTGCTGCAGTTCTAACATTATCGAGGCAAGTTTCTCTATCGATATTTCGTCGCCTCCATCAAGCTGGCTGAATATGTAGTTCTGGCAGTATGCGCATTTCATATTACAGCGCGAGAAGAATATCGTTCCGGAGCCTTTAGAGCCGGATAGCGCGGGTTCCTCGCCGTGGTGGGCCATGTAACTGTATATAACGGGATTGTATGGCGCCCTGCAATAACCGAGTTTGCCCGCGAACCTATTTACTTTGCACCGGCGCGGACATATTGCGCATTTACTTAAAGAGTCTTTCAGCAAGTCAAGCGCAATACGCACTTTCTTTAATTTATCATCTTTATTCATACGAGAAAAAGGCCTTAAGAGGGATCCGCTCTGTGTGTTATATTCTTATCGATGAAATTTATTATGGCTTTTTCTTTTTCAGGAGTAAGGTGCGTGAAAGCTATCCCCGTGCCGGGATAGAAATGCGGTTGAAGTTCTTTATCCGCCAACCATATGACCCTGCCCGCGGTATCGGTAAATTTTATCTCACCGGGAAGGTCAATCTCCATTTCTATTTGGCTGTTGATGGGGAATGTGTATTTGGAGAATATATACATTCCCGCGGCGCTCAAATTGAGGATTTCTCCTTCGAACACTTTGGGGCGCTTTTGATTTCCAACGAGCCAATACTTCACTTTTAGGCTTATATCGAGCCGTTTGAACCTGCGCCTCAAAGGCATGGCCAGAACCGCAGCGTCATAAAAACTTTTTATAGCGGACTCCTCGTCAGGATATACTTCGAAAGTATTTTCCAGCTTTACTATTTTAAAGAGTTCTATTACCTGAGGCGATACGTTAAGGAATTTAATCTTACCTTTATGGTTAAGTACATTTTTGTAGGCTATGGCGAGGACTGAAAGACCGCTGTAGTCCACCATGTTGACATTTTCGAAGTTTAAGATGAAGTTAAGCTTGCCGGAGCCCAGGAAGTATCCTATCATCTCGATGATATCAGAAGAGTTGATATCAATATTGCCTTCGGCATCGATAATAGTTATATTTCCGCTTTCCCTGAATCTTATCGGCATAAATTATGGTTGGCGGAAGAAGAACGTGCTTACTCCTCTGCCCATCCTGTTGACATCCTTGCCTACCCCGGAGACGGTCTCTCCGCAACCCATTAATATGGCAGTCACGCTTATTAACAATAAAAATAATAGCATCTTTTTCATTATTACCCTCCCTCTAACGTTATCTCATCAGCCTTCTGGGATCCTGCGGCTCCCCTTCTTTGCGTATTTCGAAATGCAGGTGCGGCTGCATAGATTTCGAAGCGGCATTTCCGGTTTTGCCGACATATCCTATCAGATCACCCTTATTTACGCGCTGGACCGGTTTAATGGCCCAGTCCGCAAGATGTCCATAGTATGTTTGGTATCCGCCCGGATGGTATATCATTACATACTTTCCGTATCCGGTAGGTACTTCTGCTTTAAATGCGGTGCCGCTCTTTGCCGCGTAAACAGGCGTTCCTGTAGGAGCTAAAATATCTATCCCGCTGTGCGAACGGCCGTTTCGCCTTTTAGAGCCAAATTCACCATCGCCATGCGCGTCATTACGCACCACCATCTTTGAAGGCGATGTATGTACGGGGCGTATAAAAAACGGCTCCCTTATATTGAATATCAATAATGATACAGGATCATATAACAATATGGTAGCCGCTATCGTTATGGTGATAATAGCTGCTACGATAATAAAATCTCTCTTCATCGCGCTCTTCATATTACAGAAGAAGCCATATTTCTTTTTATAAGAAGATATGGCTTCTTTATATATATTTTAGGTTATTATTTTTCAGCTTGCTCGGCCTGCACAGGTTCCTGAGCTTTTTCTTTTAGAGCTTCGGAGGGTACTTTTATTGTGCCTTCGCCCGCTTTCACGACAGTTTCAGCGGTACCTGTTATAGGCTCGGTTATCAGTTCTTTTGTCTTGGCAACATCACCCGTGGTGACTTCTCCTACCCTTTTTACGGTTGTGCTAACCACGTCAGCGCTTCTCTTCGTTGTGTCCGCGACTACTGAAGCAGACTCTTCAGTAACCCTGGCAGGGTAACCAAGAAGATTTCTCCAGAAATTTTTTACTTTTGTTCCGAACGTCTCTTTTTCTGCGGCAAATGACGCAGATACAAACATAGCGGATATTAATAGTGCCGCTATCGCTACTACAAATACTCTTCTCTTCATCTTGCTCCTCCTTCAATTGATTTGATGTACACTATATAATATATATCGTATTTTTTCAAGTAAAAACGATCATCTTTATTGCCACTGCCAGAAGTATCACTCCAAATATTTTTTTCAGAATCATGTCAGGTATTGTCTGCACCATTTGGGCGCCTACCAACCCGCCTACTATAAAGCCCAATGCTATGAACATCGCTATATCCAGTTTTACATTTCCGCTGTAATAGTATCTCAATGCCGCCAGCAGTGTTATTGGGGGCACCATTACCGCAAGAGAGGTTCCCTGCGCCTGATGTTGGGTCAGCCCGAATATATAAACAAGTACCGGCGTAAGAAGGATGCCCCCGCCTAATCCCATAAAACCGCTGAAGATGCCTGCCGCAAGCCCTAATAATATGTAGGATAGCCAAATCATAGGACGCCCCCCGCATTCTATTTCAACAAAGACATTACCAGTTGGTTTACGACTTTTCCGTCTGCTTTCCCTTTAACTTTTTCCATTACGGCTTTCATGGCTTTTCCGGTATCAGCCTTGGACGTTATACCCATCTCTTGTATGGTGGCCTTTATGATAGACAGAAGCTCTTCCTCACCCATTTGGGCAGGTACGTATTTTTGCAGGATATCAAGTTCTGCCTTCTCTTTATTTACAAGATCAGGCCTATTACCCTTCTCAAACTGCGCAATAGACTCCTTGTGTTCTTTTATCATCCTCTGGATCACTGAAACTATATCTACATCTTCCAGCTTTTTAACTTTTTTTGATATTTCGGTATTCCTTACAGCAGCAAGCAGCATGCGCATTACAGACAATCTTACATTATCCTTGCCGCGCATCGCATCTTTCATTTCCGAATCAATTTTTTCGTATAGATCCATGAGTGGTGCTCCTGTGTTAATAGACAAAAACATCTCCTTCAAATCGCCTTTATATTAGGAAAAAGAGATTTTAAAGAGTATAAAACTTTAGTGAGGAGGGAAGTCGAAAGTTAAATCTTCACAACTTTCGTTGCCTGATCTCCCTTAGGGCCCTGGACGATATCAAACTGAACCTTATCGCCTTCTTTCAGGCTCTTGAATCCTTCGCCTTCTATTGCGGAGTGATGAACAAAGACGTCTTTACCAGTGTCAGCAACTATGAAGCCGTACCCTTTTTTGTCATTGAACCACTTTACTGTTCCTTGCGCCATTTTATCTTTTTCACCCCCTTCCAACAAAAAAGCCACCCAAGGCTCACAAAAAGCCTTTGATGGCTACATAACTATTTTTTGAAAATATTCAGCACTAAGTACCTACTTAAACTATAGGTAGAGTATATATCATAATTTACGTATTGTCAAGCGGTTAGAGAATAATAGTTTCTTTATGGGGCTCAAATAGTCTATTATGAGTTTGCCCAATAAATGATCGATTTCATGCTGAAGTACGCGCGCTAACAGCCCATGTGCGGTTATTTTTACGGCCTCGCCGCCCTCATTTAAATATTCAACCGTGACTTTTTTCGCTCTTTTTACCTTTATAGCGGCTTCGGGGACGCTTAAACAGCCCTCTTCCTGCGTTTCACAGCCGTCCTTTTTAACTACTACGGGGTTTATTAATTTGATAAGGCCGTCTCCTATGTCTATTACAGCAAGCTGTTTATCTATGCCTACCTGGCACGCGGCCAGGCCTACCCCGCCCTTTAGGTACATGACCTTTGCCATTTCGTCCAGCATCCTCTTTTCTTCATCAGATACCTTAAGGACTTTGGAGGTCTTTTTTCTTAAGCAGGGATTTGGGAGGCAGACTATTTCCATCGTAGTTCCTACGGCTATTTTGTGCTTTTTATGCGGTTTTTGTCGTCTACTTTTACTGCTATTAATTTTAGTTTTTTTGCGGTTTTGTCATCTACAAGGCAATTTGACAGGATTATTACCAAGTCTCCTACTTTTCCCAGGTGGGCGGCCGCGCCATATAGGCCTATTGTGCCTGAACCGGCCACTTCTTCTATGGTATACGTCTCGAACCTGGACCCGTTATTTATATTAACGACCTGGACTATCTCGCCCGGGTAGATGTTGCTCGCCTTGAGAAGATCTTTGTCTATCCCTATGCTTCCTTCGTAGTGAAGATCGGCTTTTGTGATCCTGACACGATGTATCTTTGATTTACACATTAATCTCATATTTTACAGCTCGTCTATATCGGTAAGATATTGTCCATCGAAGTATAATTTCCTGGTCCTGGAAAGATAATCCGCGTCTATGGGCAGGCCTGTCTGGGCACGATACACCCACATATCGCGGGGATCCTGCCACCTCTTCTTATCCTCGATCGTGCTTATCTCATCCGGCTTGCCCCATTTAGCCTCTACTTCGTGTTTTGTCATACCTATCTTCAGGTCAGTCTTGCCAAGAGGATACTTTAACACATCATCCGGCTTCGGCAACGCCTCTATCAATGTACACCCGTAACCAGTTATCGCCAAGGCGATAATAACTATCAAAAGTTTAATGCGCATGCCGGACATCTTAGCTCTCCTTCTGTAGGTTGTATATCAAATCACATAAGAATTTTAAAAATGTATTCTTATTGTCTTCTTCTATTTCGATAAATTCCACACCGATGTCGTAAGGCGCGTTATCTTCCAGGCTTAATCTCTTTTTCCATACTACCTTACCCTTGGCGTGTACCGGATTATGAGTGTCATATATTTCAAGCTTGAGCTCAATAGTGCCCGATACCTTAATATCTTTCGCGTTAGATTCTAATCTCAAGCCGTCAGCGGATATATCTTTGGTTATAGCGCTGTATATGCTGCCGGTTTCAGGGACTGTATACGTCACCGGTATAGGCGATTTAAGCCTAATATACTTTCTTCTCTCGATAAGCCTGTCTTTTATCTTCATATTATCAACATGTTATGATGAATGCCAAAAAGGAATGATAGCATACGCATCGCGATGCGTCAATGATAAAAAAACAGAGCCACTCGTTATAAAACAAATGGCTCTGTTATCTTTGAATCACTTAATTATTTAGTCGTACTTGCAGTTGAAGGCTCCATAAGCGGATCCGGCTTTACAGGGCTCTTATCGTAGTCGGGTATCGGGAAAGTGGCTAAATCGACCGCTCCAGAGATAGTTCTCGGAAACGCCTTTTTAAAACCATCCCATGCTCCGGCCGTGAGGCCTAATGCCGCGTTCTTTGACTCATTAGTAACCTGATATATAGATAGCGGTATGTCGGTCCAACCCAGCAAAAGATTCTTCAAGCCTCTTCCGGCCTTGTTCATCGCGCCTTTGCAAGCGTCAGAAGAAGCAGATTCAGCTGCATATGATAATCCTGAAAAAGATACTGCCAATAAAATTATGATTGCTACACAAAATAACTTTTTCATTCATTCACCCCCTTTTTTTACGTTATTCATCAGGGAGTATATCACAAGTTTCGCATAAAGTCAAATCTATTTAGTTCGTTGAATCCACCAAGCCAATTGAAAGCGGATTTTATACGTTGCCCTCAAGCCACTTCTTTATAGT
This sequence comes from Candidatus Omnitrophota bacterium, assembly GCA_030695905.1. NCBI lineage: Bacteria > Pseudomonadati > Candidatus Omnitrophota > Candidatus Omnitrophota bacterium. The sequence goes on from JAUYOL010000043.1 coordinate 79,939, forward strand.
GTCGAGCACGGCTGGATCGGTTTCATAGTATAGCTTATGAACTCCATCATTGATAGGCTTGCCAAGAAAATGGCCTAAATATCCATAATATATTAGCTTGTGATTTTTATTTCCGCTATCTTCCAGAGCCTTATCCAGGTTAGAAACATCCTTTGGGGGAATCAGTTCGTCTTCCTTGCCTTGTAATATGAGTACGGGGCACTCAACCTTTCTGATAATGTCTATAGGGTTCTCCTGTAAATCTTCTCTTAGCTTTTTCAGGAAGCATCTCGTTCTTAATATCGTCGCCCAGTCGCCCTTTATATTTTTTACTTTGTCTATGGTCTCCATGCGGGACTTTATAGTCAATTTAAGATACTGCTCGTCCCATTTGCGTTTAGCGGCCATCTCATTAAGGCTGTCAAAATTAAGATCCATCTGGCCGGCTGAAGTTATCAAAGGCGACAATAGAATCAGCGCTTTGACATTTTTTGTTTCAGATGCTATCTTTGCGGCATCTAACGCGCCCTTGCCGTGACCTATGAGAATGATCTTATCTATATCGGCGTCTTTTCTTCCGAATAAGTAGTTCAAGGCCGCTTTGGCGTCATCGAACGCTTCGCTATCGGTAGTAGATTTACTATCGCCGCCGCTTGATCCTATTCCGCGCTTATCAAATCGTAAAGTTAAGAAACCATTCCTTGCAAGTGTATCGCAAAGGTGTGTAAATAATCCTTGCTCTTCCCTGTCGCTTTCTTCCGTACCGCTTATCAAAAGTACGGCAGGATGAATGCCCTGATCTTTGGGTGCGGCGAGGGTTCCCGTAAGAGCTGTTTTTTTGTCGTTAATCTTCACCTCTTCTGTTGTGTAGGTGTCTGATTTTAAAATAAATGGCCCTGCTTCGAAATCTTTAGGCGTAAAAGTGCGTGTTATCTTTATTTTTTTTTCAGGAAATTCTATCCCTACAAGGCTCCTGCCCGTTTTTGTGACAAATAGCATGCCTTGCGGAAAATTTCTCATCTTTATCAGCAGACATTCCACCTTCGTCTTCCTCGACCCTATTTTGATATATTCATCCCTGATAGATGTGAGTATTAAGAGTTTTTTCATAGGTGGCAGAAGCGGCGAATAGCACATTACCACATTAAAAGCCTGCGCTTGGCCTATGTCAAAATCGTAATTTTCAAGGATCGGCAGGTATGTTACCGGAGAATATTCTTCGAATACAAATGTGTTGTGTTTTATAGGCAAGTTGGCAATGTAAGCGAATTCGGACATGGCTGTTCCAACAAAGGATATATTATCGTTTATATTATCGAGAAGCACGGTATTTTGGGCTCCACCGCCCGATTCTTCTCTTGTATAATTGATTAAAGAGTACCTTTTGTCCAGGGTCAGCCGCGATTTTGAGTCTGTCAATAATGGCTCAAACGGCATGGAGCTTTGCGATTTATAGAGCAGGTTTTCGTCGGTAATGAACTTGTCCACTTTTATGGTGCCCATGTCACGGCCGTCAATATTTACCGTAAAATGTAAAAGCTTGTGTTTTTCTTTATCCAGATAAAACAGCGATGCAGTGAAGAGTATCGCGCTTACTACGAAGATTATGAATACGGTAAGATAAACTTTTCTCATATTTTAAAAGTCCAGCGATGCGTTGTCTGCCGTTAGCCTGCCGGACCACTTTCCAAAACTTTTCTTGGGTTTTTCACCTTCTCTTAACTCAAGAAATATCTCGGTCGGGCAGTTTAAAATTATTTTTTTGAAGGCATACGATTCGTTCGGCTTTAAGACCGTTTTCGGATGAGTGGACAGATAGGGTATATTCACATAAGGAAGAACGCTTCCCCCCAGGGACGGCTCCTGCGGATACATCTGGGTCTGGTAGATAACAGCGTTGTCTTTATCCAGGAAATTTATTATTAGGCATAAATCGAGTATCTCCTTGGCGCCTTTATTAGTGACGGTTCCTTCTATTATAGGTTTTCCCTTGAGAGGGCCGGTATTCTCTATTCTTGCGTCCAGCTTTTCAATGGCAATATATTTTGAATATATTTTTGCCTTGGCCTTGCCCAAGAGTTCGTGATAACTTGTCTCGAACTCCTTAGCCTTGAACTCAAGGTATATGAAATATCCCGCCAGTGTCAGTACCAGCACCAGAGCTATTACGAAGCTCGATACTAACCCGACTATAAGGCTCTTCTTCTTTACAATCATTACCTATTTCCCTTAATTTCGTTTTTGTAGCGTTCCCTTATAGAATTGAATATTGATATATACTCGTCTGTCCTGTAATCAGGATATGTCCATGGCCAGGCATTGAATTTTTCACCCATGAAATGCAGCGTTACTTCGGCATATATATTATTACCGACATGCATCCTGTGCGAATAATCTTTTGTGGAGAAGAGCACGAGCTTGGCCAGGTCCAGGTATCCCGGATCTATATTTATTGCGCGTTTATTATTAAGAGAAAATTTATCTTCTATCTTATTCGAGACCAATTTCATCTTTTCAATATTTTTTAAAGAGACCAGTTTTTTAAAACTTAAGAATTTACGCTTTAAATTAATGCCCATCTCTTTGTTGTAATAATCCGTGTAAGAAAAATCGATAATAGTGCTTTCAAAGTCGATTTTGTTTTTAAATCTTTTTTCCAGTAAAAGCTTTGCTTTGTCAAAGAGCTCCGTATCGTTGGATATGAGTCCTGTAATTAGCTTAACTTTTCCGGCGGTTCGTATATTACCCATGCAGGATATCGGCGAGATGGGTGTGCGCGGGCTCTTTTAACGCGATAAATTTTACACCGCAATGAAATAGTCTTTTGCCGAACGAATCCTGATCCTGCGCGTCTTTAATCCATACGACCTCGGCCTCGACTTCCACTACTTTCTTTTTTTCCGGTATATATGCTTTAATATCCATTATTGAGCCTTCAGGCAGTTTTTCATCTATAAGAAGTTTCATTCCACCGCCGGACACATTTATGGTCCTGCCGGGTTTGAGATGAGATTTTTTTTCTACGCTATATTCAACTTCCAGGTCCTTGTCAAAACGCTGATGCTTGCGCCTCTCTTCGCTGTCCCAGTATTCTTCTATTTTGGCGCGGGGCGTTATTCTTTTATTCGTTATTCTCTCATGTGCCCATAACATAAAGAGCGTTACGGATAGTAATGCCAAAAAGCATGTCCCTACAATAAAAAACATCTACCGGCCTTTCTTATTTGAAATATAAGTAGCTATGATTTCTTTATCCTTAGCTGATAGATCATCAAAAAATACCGCTATATCATAATGTTTTATGATACCGTCTACTATGACCGAATGCTGCCTCACAACTATGCCGCTTACCTCGATATTCTTCGCGCCGGGTTTGTCCTTTGAGAAATCGGGCACCATAAGCATCAGTTTTACCCTGGACATCAGAGGCAGCTCTTTGTCTACTTTGCAATATACTCCCGACGTGCTTATATTTAGAGTATGGGTTATCGAATCGAACCCGTCCAACTTAAGCGAAAGAGTGTCATCCTCTAATCGCGGAAACCGTCTTCTTTCTTCAGAAACCATCGTTTTAGTTCTCCTAATATTTTACTTATTAATCATCTACTTCTATTAATTTGTAATCCAAATTGCCGAGCCCGAGTTCGTTGGCGTACTTTAGCTGCACCGTCCAGTCTATTTCAGAGTGCCGGGCTCTAAATATGTCCTGCTTGCCCATATTGTTTAAAAGGTCCGCAGACGCCTTATCTATGCTGACCAGATCGTCTGAGGCAAGTATGCCTATATCATGTGTTATCCTGGGTTCGTCCTTTGCAAGACAATCGCAGTCTCCGGTTATATTTGTAAGAAAATTTATATAACCCAGCTTTCTGTCAAGGATCTCCACCGCACCGTAGGCATATTCTACCATCTTCTCTTGCAGGTTTGCAAGTGTTTCGCTCCATTTTGTGGTCAAAGCGTCCGTTTTACATACCACTACACACTCACCACAGCCGATGCACCTGGTTTCATCCAGTCTTGCCTTACCCGCTTCAAGGCTAATACACCCCGCGGGACAATTGGCAACACAGAGTCCGCAGCCTACACAGTGTTCTATGTTGAAATCGGGAACGATCCCGCAATGTTGTTCGAACTTTCCCCGTCTCGATGCGCAGCCCATGCCCAGGTTTTTTATCGCACCGGCAAAACCGGTCATTATATGGCCCGTTATATGAGTTAGCGCCAATAGGCTGTCGCAGTCGGCGATATCAGAAGCTATCTTTACTTTGGAAAAGCGTTTCTTGTTTATCTCTACTTCTACAAAATTTCTGCCCCAAACCCCGTCCGCTATGATTACCGGTACACCCATCTTATCGAATCCGAAACCATGTTTATACGAAAGCTTAAGGTGATCTACGGCATTTGTCCTCTCGCTCTCCTTATACAGCACATTTGTGTCGGTGAAGAATATATTTTTTGTTCTTGATTGTACATTACTAACCAGGCTTTTGAGCCAATCGGATTTTATGTGGCCGGTATTGCCGCTCTCTCCGAAATGTATCTTAATGCCGGTGTAAGAATCCTTTTTTATAAAGTTTAGCACTCCGGATCGCTTGACAAGATTTTCTATCTTCTTATTTATTGCCTCGTCTTTTTCGCTGCTATCCAGCCTTGTCAGGTATACATTACTCGGCATATTAAGCCTCTTTTGCTTTTATCTTATCATTAAGATTACCAGAGCCGCGAAAAGTGCAATTTACGCCGGCAAGACAAGCGCTTACCAGCGTATTTTTATGCAGGATATTATTTTGAGGGAGCTTGCTCTTTGGCATCAGAAGGATTTTCGGGCGTTTGGGCCTGCTCTTCTTTCTTTGCCGTCGTCTTCCAGCATCTCTTGGTGCAGAAAAATTTGCCATTTCTGTAGTAATAGCGTTTTTTCTTTATCGATTTGTTGCACACTGCGCAATTGACAGGCTTCTCTTTCTTCTTCTCTTCAACTTTTTTCTCTTCCGCGGGTTTTCCGGCAGCTTCAGCCTTTGGCGCCTCGGCCTTGGGGGCTTCCTGCGCAGGAGCTTCGGCCTTAGGAGCCTCTTGTTTAGGAGTCTCGGCCTTCGGAGTTTCTTTTGTCTGGTCTTTCTTTTCTTCAGCCATAAAAAGGGATCATTTCCTTTCTGATAGTTTCAACCACAGTGAATAGATATAATCTAACAATCTACTTTTATCAAACCCATCTATAACGGCAAACCTGATGCCGGTTTCATACGCGCTTTTTTTTGGTTCGAGTATCGATTTTCTCTGCCACGCTACAGTACCTGAAACGAATATCGGCACATTGTCTCCAGGCACGTCTAAAGATACATTTATCTCGGAGCCGTTATCAAGCGGTGTATCTAAAACTATGAGGGCGCCGGACTTAGAGATATTCTTTACTTCGTAAGTCCTCTTTATGCCGCGGCCTATTTCGCAGATCGCCTTCAGTGCGGCATTGAATCTTATGAAATCTCTTCTCTCTATCATATTTTAGGTACAGTTTTTTTAATGACAAAAATAAGGGGATAAAAATATTATTTCTATCCCCTTATTTATGAAAAGCAAATAATCTTATTTGCCCTTAAATACAAACTCCGGTTCCAATACTGGATTATATCCTTCCGGTATCGGGAATGGGAATGTCACCGTCTCGTAAACGCCGGCGCCAGTCCTAACGATCGTCATTCCGACTCCTTTTGCCAATCCAATTGTTAAACCAGAGAGAGGATTATCTTCTACGCTTGTGTCGTAAATGTTCTTAGGTAGTTCTACCCAGCCAGTTACGATGTTCGCGACTCCTCTGTATAGTTTCTTTCCCATATCCTGTGCATAGCTAGCAGAAGCCATATTCAGGACCATCAACACAGCAACGCATATAATTATACCCTTTAGTAAGCTTTTCATCTTATTCTTTCACCTCCTTTACACTAAATTTGCTTTAAGTATAACATAGATAGCATATTTTGTCAAGGTTGCGCAGTTAAAATGAAGCTATTTTCTCGACCTGGATTGGGATTTTATTATCTCTTCCACAGCTTCGGATATCCTATCCCTGTCCTCCGGCCTTATATCGATAAATTCTACTCCGGTATCGTAAATATAGCTGCCCTTCTGTTTGGGTTCGGATTTTTTGACTACCCATACGACTGTGCCGCCGCATTTTATAGGCGGACGGTCGTCTTCAAGGAATAATTCGAGGTCAACACCCTGGAAAAGGCCCAAATCTTCCTTTATAATCACACATATCCCGCCAGCGCCTATATTCTCTGTGTTTGTGGATATAGTCTTTGCGGTGAGACGTTTTTTGATCGTAATAAGACACTTGTAGCTTGCTCTCGGGAATTTTCTTCTGTTAATACCGTTCCACATAAAATAAATCTCCTTATTGTGCTTTTCAACACGCATTACAGTATACATAACGCGTTTTTAAAATGCAAGTAATTTTATTTGCTTTACGCCGGTTTTGGATATATAATTGTTTTAAATAAACCATGTATAGAGAATTCTTCGGCCTTAAAGAGAAGCCTTTCAACGTTACCAGCGACCCGAACTTTCTTTTTTTAAGTCGTGTCCATAAAGAAGCGTTTTCGCATCTTTTATACGGCATTAAAGAAAGAAAAGGCTTTTTGGAGATAACCGGAGAAATAGGCGCCGGCAAGACCACCCTTTGCAGGGCGCTTTTGAATCATCTCGACGCTAATACAAAGAGCGCGTTCATCTTTAATTCCACTCTTCCCGATATGCAGTTATTCCAAACGATACTCGAAGACTTCGGCCTGTCCGTAGAAAGAAAAACCAAAGCGGCCATGTTGAGGCAATTTAATAATTTTTTGCTCGAAGAGCTTTCGAGAAATAAAAATGTCGTTCTGATAATAGATGAAGCGCAAAATCTTAAAAACTCCGTTCTTGAAGAGTTGAGGATACTTTCGAATCTTGAGACAGAAAAAGAAAAACTTTTTCAGATGATCCTTGTCGGCCAGCCTCAATTAAGAGATAAGATCAACTCCCCCGGCCTGGAGCAGTTAAGGCAGAGGATCAGCGTAAGGTTCCATATCACGCCTCTGGAAAGCAACGAAGTCGTAGAATACATATGCCACCGTCTTAAGGTTGCGGGTTCAAGGGGTGATATAAATTTTTCCGATGCGGCACTGGAAGGTATTTATAGGTATTCCAAAGGGATACCGAGGATAATAAACAAAGTGTGTGACAAGGCGCTCCTTTGCGCCTATGTCGTCGAAACAAAACATATAGATCTTTCAATAATTGAAAGGTGCATACAAGAGATAGAAGGGGTGGTGGCTGTAGCATGAGCATAATACAGGAAGCTTTAAAAAAAGCCCAGGGTGATTTTTCCGAAAAAAAGATACCTGAAGTGACCGAATCGGTTAAGTGCGCGGACTCGGTTAAGGAAGCCGCGCTGCCGGCGCCTGAAATTCAAATTCCGCATGACATAAAAAATATAACGTCTAAGCGCCTGCCTGCTTTGGTGGGGATATTGGCAATACTTCTGCTCGCTTATGGCCTTAGATTATCTTTGCAATATTCTGATAGAAATGCCGATAAATCCAAGCGTGTGCCCGTAAGCCAGGAGAGCCGTGACGCTTCCGTATCCGCGCCTAAGGTAGTAGAAGACTTCACTCCGCCTAAGACGAACCCTGTAAGTTTCGTAACGAAGCGGAATCCCCTATTTAATTTAAGCGGTATAATGTATCTGGAAGATGGGCCTCAAGCTATTATAAATGGCTATGTGCTTGAGGAAGGAGACAAAATAAACGGCGCCACTGTCCTGGTTATCGAGAAAGATTGCGTCCTGCTCGATGTGAATAATTCTAATGTGAGGCTGGAACTTAACAATTAAGCCTAAATTTTTAATTCAAGATTGTGTATTTTGAATCCCGATATCTCCAGGGCCTCCGTCTCTTTAAACCCTTTCTTAAGACAAAGTCTCATGGCATCGGCCATACGATCTGTGCACCTGAAATAGACTCTCTTATAACCTTTTTCTTTACAAAAATCTATCGCCTTATCAAGTAATTGGGTCCCATAACCTTTTCTGCGGTGTTTTAAATCTACGAATAGTCTGCGCAATAACGCGGTATTTTCGGTATCTTCTTTTACCCCAACAGTTCCCGCTATCCCTCCGTCATCTTCGATAACGATAAAAGATTCTTTTGGCCCGCCGTACACTTCATGGATCTTGTCAAGGTCACTGTCAGAATACGCGTTCTTGTCAAAAGGATATTCTTTTGTGAGGATAGATAATATCAGGTCTTTGACCCCGGACGCGTCATTCTTGGTGAAGACTCTCAGCTTATGCATAGGCAGCTCCTCATTTTACATGCGTCCTTTAATCGAATTGATTATCAGCGGGCGCTTTATACCTTCAACTATACGCACCTTCCCTATTCCCGAAGGAAGGACGAACTTATTTTTTCCATGTACAAATTTTTTATCGCGCAAAAGCGAGTCGTATATGCGGGATATCTTCAGCCCCGAGATCTTTACGGGCAGCCCGCACTTTTTTATCAGGGACTCTATTCGCAACTTATCTTCATATTTGATAAGATTCAATTTTGCCGATATATCCGACGCGCATACCATGCCTATGGCTATGGCCTCGCCATGATTATATCTTTGCGAATAATCCGCCGCGCTCTCAAGGGCATGGCCGACAGTATGGCCATAGTTTAATATTATGCGTTTACCAAGCCTGTCAAGCTCGTCCTGGGCCACAACTTTTGCTTTAATCCGGCTGCACGCCGCTACTATGCGCATGAGGGCGTCTTTATTGAGCATCAACACTTTTCTGTAGTTATACTCCAGATATTCGAATAGCCCTTTGTCTTTTATGACGCCGTATTTTATGCACTCCGCCAGGCCGTTTTTTATCTGTTTGCCGGAAAGGGATGTCAATATAGATGTATCGGATATAACAACCTTTGGCTGGTAGAATGAACCCACAAGATTTTTTGCCGCAGGCAGGTCTATCGCCGTCTTGCCGCCTATCGCCGAATCGACCTGCGAAAGCAGTGTGGTGGGTATCTGAACGTACGGTATCCCTCTTTTGTATATAGAAGCGGCGAATCCTGTCAGGTCGCCTATGACTCCGCCGCCCAACGCGATGAGAAACAATGTCCTGTTCTTGTCGTAGGCGCCTATTCTATTCAGGAGGGATATTAATGTTTTGTGGGACTTTGCCTTTTCTGAATCCGGAACAAGTTCCAGCTTAAAGCTTATTCCGGATTTATTTAAGGAACTTTCGATCTTTTTTCCATAGAGGCACGCTACTTTTTTGTTGGTTACGACTATAGCGTCTTTACCAATGGAAAGATTTTTGAGAATAGCGCCGGTCTGTCTGATAACCCCCGGGCCTATCAGAATATTGTAAGACCTGTCCTTTAAGGGAACTTTGACGCTATTAGTCATGAAAGAATTATTTTTTTGTTTCTTTCTTCGCTTCAGCTGCCTTACCTGCCGCAGGCGCTTTGCCCGCTGCCGGAGCCTTACCTGCCGCGGCCGGAGCCGCGCCCGCCGCCGGAGCCGCGCCTTCGGCGCCTTCGGCTGCGGCTGCTGCTTTTTCCTTCTTAATCTTGAATCTCGTTATCTTTACCTTAGGCAGTCCATATACAGAATCTTCATCGGCCCACTTTTCTTTTTCTTTGAGCGCCTTTATTCTCTCGTGACGTTTGAGGACAGACCTCTGCGCTTTATCTTTGTCCGACACTCTTAAGCTGGGATGTTGCGACATCTTCGTTACCTCCTGGTTTACTTTCTATTTTAACCTTACATATGCATCTCGATGCATCTGTTTTACTTTGTTTAATGTCCTTTGCGCGTTCTCTTTATTCGCGAATGATCCAACACAGACCAGATAATACGGCTCGCTGTTATATACAAATGCCTCAAGGCCGCTTATTTTGATCCGGCCTACCTCTTTAACGGCAGTTGCCTCCTTCGAGAACGCCGCAACTACTATTGTATAAGGCATTGTATTCTGCGCGGGCTTTACCGCGACTGCCTTAACCGGCGCTTTAACCGCCGTTTTGGCCTGTACCGGCTGCTGTATCGTTACGGCTGCCGCAGGACGCTGTGCCGGGACAGCCTGCGCGATAGCGGGACTTATGCGGACAGTTTTGGCCGCAGATGCCTTGCCTCTCTCTACGCCAAGAGCGAATGATACCACAAGCAGCATTATTACGCCGATTGAGACAAATATAAGCCTTTCGGCACTCAGGCTTACGGCAAAATCCGTTCTTTGAAAAAAACGGCCGAATCTATTTGGCTGTCTTCTGGGCGCGTCAAACTCAAAAAGCTCTTTTTGTATGTTATCTTTTTCCATACCGTACTATAATTTTTTCCTTAAACGGGCCACATTATAACATAGCGCCTGTCAAAAATCAACCCCGCCCATTATTCCTTCATCACCATAGTGCCCACGTTGAGCCTGAACATCTTGCCCGATATCTGAACCGATGGCGAGCGATAGTCACCTTTTAGCTTTACCGATAAGCTCTTCCACTCCTGCGGCTCATCGTTCATTATTACCGAATGCAGCTCCATAGGCACATCTTTAAGCGTATCTTTGGAGAATGAGGCGGTTATATTTACATCTACCACTCCCTGGTAGAATATATCCCCGGAAATAAAGAGTTTTATCTCCCTTCCGTTGGCCTGGAATTTCTTTAGCGTAAAGCCGTTGGAAAATATTTCGACAACGCCGGATATGTCTTTATAGGTCCATCGCCCTTCAAATGGCATTGCCACTATGCCTTCGAGCGTGTCATACTGCGCTTTCGGTTTATCTTTCGAGCTTTTTATAAAGTGCGCGTCCTTGAATTTAAAATCAAAATCCAGGCTCTTTAGAAAATTGAGTTTTTGCACAGGCTTTATAGTGGCGCGCGCGCAGAAGAACCCGAGTCCCATCTTGTCGTTTACCATCTTCAGATTTTCAAATATATAGCCATCCCGCGCATCTTTGGTCATAGATTTGTACGATATATTGAGTTTGTAAATTTTTGATAACGCGAATATGGCTATCTTATCCAATGACAGGTAGATTACCGTTATGGCAACCAGCAGGATAATAAATATTGTAAAGATTTTGGATCTCATATTTAGTTTCCCCAGCAGACATCGTCAAAATCGCACTTTTGACATTTGTCATCATCTCTTTCGGGCAGCTTCTCGAAGCTCAAAGCCTTTATATCCGCCCATACTTTTTTAATCAACTCTTCCATATTACGGACCATATCTTCGGAAATTTCTACCGAAAAATTCGCGTAGTCGCCTTTTCTGTATCCGTACTTCCTTAATTCGGATTTCAAAGGCTCTATGAACGCGAGAACGCCATGGCTTACTTTTATGCCCACGGGCACAGACTTGTCCCTTTCGTAAAGTAATTTATAGCATACCAGCTGCCTTAAATATCCGTCGCATTCGTCGCTTGCCAGATCGCAGGCCTCGCTTATCTTCTTTATATGGTCATCGCCTTTACCGGTTTTATAATCGACTATCCTTACCAGGGATCTTTTCTCATCTTCCCATTCGACCTTATCGTACTTTCCGGTGAATATTATATTTTCACCTATGGTTATAAGTATCTTCTTCTCCAGGTCTATGGGCATCACAGGTTCTTTCGACGCTTTTTCAAACCAATTTTTTATATCATCGCTTTCGGCTTTCTTCAGGCATTCGGATTCCATTAGCTTGTCCGGTCCCTGATTCTTCAGCTCTTTTTTAAACTCATCCAGAAAGAACCTGAATTTTGGGAAAAATCTGCTATTTTTATACTCCTTATATACTTCTTCCAGCGCCTTATGTACGCAATTTCCGAATACAAGGCTCTTCTTCTTGGCGCCCGGTATCTTTAATACGTCGTTATACAGAAATTTGCGTTTGCAGGTTATGTAATTATTAACGCGCGTCGGGTTCAGGGAAAGATTGCCGACCATATCTTCCAATATCGCTTCTGTCCCTATGAACGGGTCAGATACGTCGGCAAGCTCCAGCGATTTTGACACAACATCTTCCTCGTTTACAAATTCCGGGCTTTCCCTGTGAATATCGATGTTGTCAAGATATGAGCTTGATATCGTATTTTCCGTCGGGCTTGCTGTAAGCGTAAGCGTTGATTTTGCCCTTGTTATGGCCACATAGAAGAGCCTCGTCTCGTCGTAGAGCGCGAGTTGTTTTAAAAGAGACTTTTCTTTTATCCTCTCCTTTGTTTTGAATAACGTCGCCGGCAGAGGTATCTTTTCCGGTATGGGCCTTGCCGGCCAATTCTTGTTTTGCAGGCAGAAAGGTATTAATACGGAGTGGAACTCCTGTCCCTTGGAGCCATGCGCCGTATAAATTCTCACCCCGTCCTGTGTCATAGTGACGAGCTGGCCCTGCACGGGCAGGTTGTGGTCGCGGCGCGTCTTCATCTCGAGGATAAAATCGTTTAGCCTTATGCCGGGTTTCGCAAGATCCGCGTTCTTGACCATGTTTACAAAAGAAGTCACCGCCCTTAAATCCCTGATCCTTAATATTTTTTTGTCGGCATACTCTTTGAGGATGTGCTTAAATATTCCGGCGTCTTTTATGTAATTTAACAGGATAGTGTGAATGGTCCTTGTCTGGGCATCGTCGAAGAGATTTTTTATTGCCTCATATGCGCGGTGCGGTTTGAAATGTTCGAAAAATTCGGATAATAAAGTTACGCTCCTGTCTTTCTCTTTCTTTTTGTTTACCATGTTGACAAATTTCAGTACTTGGGCGTGCGGTATGCCGAAATAATCCGAAGTCAGCACTTTGTAGAATACCAGGTCTTTGGATCCGATGTCATTGCTTTCCATCGAAATCAGCTCGAGGACATCCAACAGCTGCTTTACGCGCTTATGGGAACTTATATCTTCTTTTCCATCGGTTGCGTAAGGTATCCCCGCCTGTATAAAAGCATCTATGATCTTTGGTATATTGTTCCTCTTCCTGACGAGTACGGCGATATTATTGTACGGATGATTGCGTTCTTCGGCAGAGATTTCTTTAGAGCACAGTATCCTTTCCCTCAACTCTTTGACCTTGTCCACCATATATAAAAGCTCTTCGTCTTCCGTAGTAAACTCCCTGAAGAGGATCTCCTTATCCTTGTAGTCCTTTAAGCTCTCCAGCCTCTTTTCGGCCATCCTCTCTTCGCGGGGTATTATGTTTATTATGTTTTTTGATACTTGTATAAGATCGTTGGTGGAGCGGTAATTATCTTCTAAGGATATCTCTTTGAGCTTTGGAAATCTTTCCTTTAGTGCCCTGAAATTTCCCACGCTGGCTCCCTGAAATCTATATATGGATTGATCGTCATCTCCGACACAGCAGAGGTTGGGATCCTTATCATCAATAAGGCTGAATAATAGGTCCAGCTGCGCTCCATTAGTATCCTGATATTCATCGACCATGACATACAGGTATTGCTTTCTGTATTTTTTCCGCAGGGCCAGTTCTTTCTTAAGCGCCTCGGTCGCGAACAGTATCATGTCGTCATAATCATATCTGCCGCGTTCATCGAATATCTCTTTATTATTGCCGCGTTTTAAGTCTTCATACATCCTGTATGCTACCGCAAGCGCTTTTAGGCGCCCTATATGCTTGTCCTCCAGGTATGGATCGAGTTTTTTATGCTTCGCGAGATAGCCGTCAAGTGAGTCGGGCTTTATCCCGTCTTTCTTTAGTTCCCCTATCTTCTGTTTGATCTCGCCCAGATATATATACGGAGCGTTAAATGGCCTTATTTCGTCCACGCCCTTGGCGTGATCGAGTATATACTCTATCGCCCTTACCTGTTCAACCTCGTCCATCTGGATCTTGTCGCCGGCATAGTTTGCGGCTTCTTCCGATTCTTGAATTATTGAATTCGCGAAGCTATGGAACGTGCCGACGTCTATGTCGTAGCCCTTGGCGCCTATTATCCTGGCAAGACGTTCTTTCATGGCTTTGGTCGCGGCATTGGTATAAGTGAGTATAAGTATGTTTTCGGGAAGGACGTCCGGTTTTTTGCTTAAGATGGCCTTGGCTCTTACCGATAATAGCTGGGTCTTGCCTGTACCGGGCCCGGCGAGGACAAGCAGAGGGCCGTCTATGGTGTCGACGGCCAGTTTTTGCTTCCCGTTCAGCTTGGCGTAGAATTCTTCCAGAGTACTATGCGGATTTTCTTTTTTTAAGGAGTTTTTCAATTTTTGAAATAATTTTAGGATCGCGTGTATAGCTATATCCTGTAGTGGATGTGGTCCTGTGCGCCGCTAATATTTTTAGTTTAACCAGGTCTTCAAGAGCTTTTCTAACCTTTGAGCGCTCCTCGCGTACCCATGTGGAAATACCTCGCGGCGTATCTATAGAGGCCTGGTTTTCATGAAAGAATTTCATTATCTTAAAGTGCAGTTCCGATAAAGCGGTCTTGTCATCGTTTGCCATGTTTTTCCCTCGCAAGCATTTCACTTATATCTTTTCTCTTTATGACTTCTAAAAACGCCTGTACTACTTTTGGATCAAATTGTTTTCCTGAGCTGTTGCGGATCTCTTCGGCCGCCGCGTTTATGGATTTAGGCGTCCTGTAAGGCTTTTTCGTTATCATGGCCTCAAAAGCGCTCACTACCGCCATTATCCTGGCGCCTACAGGGATCTGGTCTTTCTTCAGTCCTTTGGGATAGCCTGTGCCGTCGTAGTTTTCATGGTGATGGAGTATTATAGGGATTATCGACTTTAATGCCTTTATCGGTTTTAATATTTCTGCGCCTATTATCGGATGTTCTTTTACCAGATTATACTGTTTTTCGGTGAGCTTCGCGGGTTTTTTAAGGACTTCTTCGGGCACGATCAGCTGCCCCGCGTCATGCAACAGTATCGAGTATTCTATGCTCTTGAGCTCATATCCGGAAAGGTGTAATTTTTGTCCGACCAGCGTCGTTATCCTTAAAAATGAAGCCCGCGGCATATACTGGCCGCTTTTGCGCGTGCTCACTATTGCCGCAAGGGACTTTATCATTCCAAATGTTAATTTCTCCTGCTCCTTATATAGATGCGCGTTCTTTATCGCTATTACCGCCTGCTCGGCAAGGGTGGACATTATCTCCTGGTCGAATTGCGTGAAGGGTTTGCCGTCTATCTTGTCATATAGCGTTATAACACCGATGACATCCTCGTCTATCAAAGGTGTGGCCAGGTGATTTTTGTCGCGTATCGGCCTGCCGAATTTCGCGGCTTTGCCCGGCGACCAGCGGCCTATGCGCACCTTCTTAAGCTTTGATTTAGTTTCTCTCAAGTCTACAGTGGCCTTCGGCAGCAGCAGTTTTTTGGTGGAATCTACAAGTTTTATGGAACATCTGTTGGCCCTTATTACTTGCAATGAAAGTCTCGCCACTCGAGGCAGAAGCTCGTTCATATCAAGGGTAGAGCCTATAAGCCTGTGCACCGTGTGGACCGTCGATAACGCTATAGCGCGCGGACGTATCGTCTCATACAATTTGGATAGCTCAAGTTCTTTCTGCACTTCTTTTACTATAGTATCCGTAAAAGCGGCGAAGATGTCCATTATCTCGTCGGAGACATCTTTTTTGGTATAACATGCGCCTATGTAGCCGTATAGTTTGTCGCCCTGCGAAATAGGATAGATGAATCCGCGCAGGCCCTCTATGCATTCAAACCGCACCATCCTTTTCTCCAGGCCGGCCTTTTCCACCATATCTTCCAACATCCTGACGCAGCTGGCGCCTTTTTGGAAATCAGGTTTTTTAAGAAATGGGCATGTGTTTAAGACGAGTTTCTTTATAGACGCCGCTGAAGGATGCGGCTCCTCTATGAGCCACCACATAGCGCTCTTTAGGCATGAGCCGAAACATTCTTCTTCTTTTTTCAGGCTTACGCTCTTCTTCAGCTTGTCAAAAAGTTCCTGTTGGTATTCCCTGTCTGTAAATTCCTGCTTCATAAGATTAGATTATATTGTCCTTTATGAATATTGTCAATTTGTAACGGCCCGGGCGGTTATCTGTAATTACAGAAAGTAAGAGCTAAGGGATAATCTATCTTTTTAAGATGCGCTATGACCGACTGCAAGTCATCTTTTTTCGGCGAAGAGACCCTTATCTTCTCTCCTTCTATCTGCGCCTGGACTTTAAATCCCAGCCCTTTTATTATTTTAACGAGTTCCTTGGCCTTATCCTGCGGTATGCCGGCGGCCAGATCCGCTATCTGCTGAAGGCATCCGCCGAATATGCTTTGCGGCTCCGCGAATGTCAGAAGCTTCATCGAGACGCCTCTCTTCGCGAGTTTTGCCGCAAGTATATCATTTACAGAGCGCAGCTTAAAATCGTCATCACCCACAAGCGTTATCTTTTTCTCGTTCCGGTTGTAATCGATAGACGACTTACTGCCCCTGAAATCGAATCTCTGCGCGAGCTCTTTCTTGGCCTGGTTTACCGCGTTGTCCACTTCCTGCAGGTCCGCTTCGGAAATTATGTCGAATGAAAAACTTTCTTTTGCCATATTATTTTTCCCTTGCGCTTATTATAGCATGCCTGTCGGCATGTTTCATCATTTTCTTGCTTAAGTACGCCTTTCTCTTTGGCTCGGGAAATTTTTCAATGGCGTATCTTAACATCGTCCGCGGCATATTTTCGCAGTGGACGGACAAAAAGCCTTCAAGGGTCTTTACATCACGCTTGCCCACTTCCCGCAGCATCCAGCCGACAGCTTTATGGATAAGATCTTCTTTATCGCCCATGAGCATTCCGGATAATCTTAGAGTCTCTTCAAAATCGTTATTTCTTATATAGTAAAATGTGGCTATTACGGCTAATCGTCTTTCCCAGAGATTTTTGGATTTCGCAAGCTCATAGAGCGCGCGCTTATCTTTATCATTAAGAAATCCGCCTATTATATGATGCGCGGTCAGATCCACCAGGTCCCAATTATTTACAAATGCGGAATTCTTCATGTATAACCGGTATATCTTCTTTTTGCCGGTATCATCGGCAGATTTGAATTTATAGACGAGTATTAAAAGCGCGGTAAGTCTCTCCTCGTGAATGGGGGATCTTAAGAGTTTTGGCAGGTATTTTAAACCTATATCTTTGAATTCTTTGACAACTTTCCTGGCATAAGGCACCATAACCCCGATAAATATGTCACCCTGGGCGTACTCACCGGGGCCTGTTTTAAAAAACCGCTGGAGAACGGGGATTTTTTTCTTATTACTGTATTGCTTTAATCTTTTTTTAATAGCCGATACTGACATTTACTTCTTTATTATTTTAAAGCTCCAAACCGTATCATGCCGGCTCCAGATCCTCGCTGAAGCATCGCGCTGTTCGACATACCAGCTGTATGTGACGCCGTCTTCGAATTTATCAGCGGGGACATCTATTGAAAATACATTCTGAGGCAACTCTTCCGATACGACAAAATCATACTTAAAGCCTTTGATCAATTTGAACCGGTAGGCGTCCCTGCCCCCTCCCGGAACGGGAGAATTTTTCCATTTAAATGTTATGCCCGGCTTCTCTGTAAGGTCTATCGTAATCTCGTCATCCGGGGAAAGGAATGGGACATTCGGCACGTCGCTTCTCCTGCCGGTGGCAAATGCGCCTGAAGCGAGTAAAAGGCATATCACCATTAAAATAAACGCTTTTTTGGCCACATTACCTCCTTACGATCTGGGTAGCGTTACCTCTTCCTGATCTTACATGAACCTGCCAAGAAGGCTGTAAGTTTTCAGAGACCTGACTAACACCCTTGCGCAGCGCGGCACCTTTACCTTATTCTTGATAAGGATATTATCCGCGGAAATCTCTCTTCCGTAAAGTTCCCTGTTGCCATCCCAATGTTGCGCAAGCACGGCGCCCTCGAGCTTTATCCCTATAAACAATCCCCTGCTTCTGGAATATGATAATATACCGCCCTTTAATTGAATGTCCGTAGCGGCGGACGCGCTCCTGCCGACCGGCCCCGCTGCAACAGAAGCGTCGGCGCCCAATTTTACCTTGCCGCTTAAAAGCGCGTCTACGCTCTTTTTATCCATAAAAAGTAAAACTATATCTGTGGCCTGTCCGCCTATTTGCCAGCCTATGCTGCCGCCTCCGAGTGTGAATATGGCTGGGGGTGACCATCGCCCATTATTGTTTACCAGTATAACGCCCTGGCCGTATTGACCTCCGATACCGATACCCGCGGAAATAGTATTCGGGAATATGGCTATTGCCTGTGCTTTTAGGAGGGCACCTTCGGGTATGCCCTGATCGGGCATCTTCCTTATCTCTGTCATTACCTTAGTGCATTCCTTGATAAGCCTGGTCCATTTATTATCCGGCTCTTTAGCGCATCCGGTAAGCACAGTCAAAATCGTAAAAGCGGCTATTAACAAGACCCATCTTTTATTTACCATGCACGCCTCTCTTATTTTTTAACCCCTCTTCCTGGGGTAGGGACACCCTATAACTTTACAGGGCGCCTCTGTATCAGGATAGGTAATGATTGTGTAGGAAAGCCTACACTTTATATACGATGTCGTCTTTACGGACCTTCTGCTCCACTTTTATACTGATAAGATCTCCGGCCTTCGCCTCCTGCGCCGGAACGCGATCTATCTGCATACTCAATATATCCTGTGTGAAATCCGAGGTATTTCCTTTTATGCGTATCTTATCGCCCACCTTCAGCGCATCGCTCAACTTTATCATCCCCACGCTGATGTTGCTGAAAAAATGATCCACCGTCCCTATCTGCTTCTCGTCCATATGCTCCCCCTTTATTTACAAACGAATTTTAACGTAGTCTTCCAGGATTCCAGTTTCTTATTTTTTGATATCCCCGCATAAGCCTATTCCGGATTTTGACAATAGCGCATTCTTCATTCCGTATATTATGCCGAAACCTTTACCGGTTTCTTGCCCCACCTGAAAATCTTCCCAAACCATCTTTTACACTTGGTCTGCACCTTGTATCTTCTCCTGCACAATAGACTGGCTATTAACTTCATAAGACCTCTTTTTAGTTATTTGCAGCACTCATCCGTCTTCTTGCAAACCTTGCAGAACGTATCATGCACGCACTTTGCAGCCCTGAAAACGAACGAAAATATCACTATAAGAAGAACGATCTGCCCAAACAGTCCCCAGCTCATACGCACCTCCTGTTTATGTTTTTACTCTTTTTGTTTCAATGCAATGTGAACGGGATTAGGCTGTAACTTATACTGTGTCCCCGCGCATATATCAAATACCCAACCTAAGGGCCCCCAGCAAAGCGTGTTACCGGCCACGGCCTCGCTTATAACATGAGTCAATTTAACCGTCTGGCTTTCATATCCGTCTTTCGAAAATACAAGCGTATGGTCACGCCTTCTTTCGAGCCGCAGCTTCACAGGCGCAGTATGCGATTCTTTTTCATCAACCAAAACAGTCGCGCCCGACGGATCAGATGTTACCTGGATCTTTTGCGACGTACCGTTTACTATGGTAGCACATCCCGATATAGATGCAACGAGAAGCCCTATAATCATAAGCACATATATTCTATATACTTGACTTAATACAACCTTCATACAATCTTGACTCCCGCGCCTCTAAGGTCCTTAGTAAGAAAGTAACTTAACATTGTACGGATGACTACTATTGCGCCCAACATCCCTGGTGGTGGCACTGTTTTTTTACTTTCGGTTTCTTATCTATTATAAACTTCGCGTCTATGGCCTATATCTATTACGAGTACCGTTAGAATGCTATGTTCTATCGAATAGATTATGCGGTACATACCTACCCTGTATGACCATTTACCTTTTAATGTGAGTCTTAAAGACTTGCCTTGATGGGGATCTTGAGCAATAGAGCTTAAAGCAGCTCTTACCCGTAAAAATATATTTTTATTGGTGCCATAGAGGTAGGAATATTCTTTTTGCGCGTTCTTTGTAAGGACTATCTTATACAATGCCGAGTTCCTTTTCTATCTTGTCCAAACTCTTTACATCGCCTTTTCTAATCTCTTTTTCCGCCTGTTTGATGCTTTTCATCAATCTTGGATCAGATAAGATGCTCAAAGTTTCTATCAAGCTCTCGTAATCATCGATAGACATCATCATGGCAACCGGCTTGCCCCGCCTGGTTATGACAAATCTATCCATCTTTGAATCTACCTCATTTACCACTCTGGGCAGACTGGGCCTCAATTTTTTTAATGTTATACTCTTTGTCATTTTATTCACCTCCAAACCAAGTATACACTATAGTGTATACCTTGTCAACCCCTATGAAAAGTTTCTGTGTATTGCATGTCTCCTCATTAGGATGGCCCCGGTCTACTTATCTATTTATTTTTTTGCTTTTGCGCTATATTTTTCCGGATTTTTATTAAATTCCGCGGTACACGCAGGGCAGCAAAGACTATACGCCTCTTCCTTGTATTCTACAGTAGCGGGATTCTTCATATCTACTTTTTCACCAGTAACAGGGCAAACTGTATTATTAACTTTTACTACCGCAGCCTTGGCGTCGCCGGCCGATTTTTCCTCTACCCCGCATACTCCGCACATAGCAAAAGCGCTATTGCACACAAATATTACCGCTACCGCAATACCTATAATTCTCCTGACCATATCCACCTCCTGCATTTTATGGAGTGTCCCCAAATGGACCGTCCCCGACTTACCTCCACATCCCTTAGATTCCTTCTTATGTTTTGACAGCCACTCCTCATAATATTTGCACTTCGCCGTTTCATCCTGGATCTCCTGAAAACAATACGGGCACTTTTTCATAGCATCCTCCCTTTTTTGTTTTACAGATCTCTCCTTTTTACTGGGGCGTCCCCTTCTCGCCCGTCCCCGAATCTATTCTTGTGTGTCCAAGCGACACGTCCCCCATCTTCGTGTTAAATTACTTCATGAACTATCTTGCTACGAGCTATATCTCCTGGCGAGGTGGTCTCGGCGTCACCCACGCTTGGCACTATGTCTAATCCTCCACCCAAATAAAATGCTTTGTAGCAAAGTTCGCTGCAAAAGTAATCTTGATCTTCTTGCAGCGAATCGGAAGCTTTTTTATTGTGCGCAATCTTCAGTCCAAGTAATTTTAGTAAACGCATTTTTCGTAAAAATATTTTCCAGCCCAATATAGTAGCCGATCTGGTGTCATATTTTCTAGCGAGCATCATTATTAAAAATGAAACAACGCCGTTTATTTGGTAAGGGTGATCATCTTTAACTCTATATAGATCGTAAGGAGTTTTATAGTTTTCAACAGAAATAGCCCTAACTCCACCCTGAGGGATAGCTTCTATAATAAGCCCCAGGTTGGCTGAGGCCGCAACCGCCACATGTGAATAAGCACTATTAGTACCCCATTTTATAAGTTTTGAAGTAAGGTCGGTACCTTTACAAAGAAGAATGTCACCATCTTTTAACATGATTATTATTCCTTTGCGTAAATTTTTCCGATTGGCGAGGGATAAGCCTTGAGGGTTGTGAAAAAAGGCGGCGAGTGCTTACGGGATGGGGTTATCTGCCCCCGCTGTTTTGACTTTGTGATTTCGGAACAAAGCAAGCGAGGGCGTGAAAGATACCAAATCCGTTTACACTCCTATTGTGCACCCCGTACGAGCCAGCCTTTTGAACGCCCGAAAGGCTTGCCCGAGCCAATGCCCGGGAAAATTTAAAGAACATTTAGAGATTGCTTCGGCCCTTCGGGCCTCGCAATGACGAAATTGTCTTACACGCGCTCGTAAGGCTCAAAAAATTTCTTATATTCATCAAGCGCATACCTATCCGTCATCCCCGCTATATAATCGCACACAACCTGATGTTTATCTTCTTTTTTGAGTCTTGCAAGAGTCGACGGTGGAAGTTGTTCCGGTTTGTCGAAATAGACATTGTAGAGCGCCGATATGAACCGGCTCGCTTTATTGGACATGCGCACTACGCGGTAGTGCTGGTAGAGGTTCTTCTGCAGGAATTCGCGCATCGGCTTGCGCAGGTTCTCCATGCTCTTGGAGAATGACACTATGCGCGCAGGCAGTTTCAGGACATCGTGAATGTTGCGGATCTTGTAACGTTTTATATTGTTCTCGGTCTGCGTCAATATGTCGGTTATCTGCTCATTTATGAGGCCGCGGATTATCTGATATTTGCGTATCTCATCTTTAAGGCGCGGATAGAGCTTGCGGATCTGGCGCTCTTTTTGAGTCCAGATGCCAACGCTGCGCAAATCCTCTTCTTTTATGAGCCTGCTCGTTATGCCGTCATCGAGGTCGTGGTTATCATAGGCGATTTCGTCGGCGGCATCCACTACCTGTATTTCAAGCAGAGGTGAAGCCGTAGATTTGAACGGCACGATCGGCCTGGGCAGGTCGTACATGGTGGAATGCTTTATTATGCCCTCGCGCACCTCGTAGCTAAGATTTAATCCCGGAAATTCCGGATATCGCTCTTCCAGTAGATCTACGACCCTTAAGCCATGAGTGTTATGGTCGAATCCGCCGTGGTCCTTCATTATTTCGTGCAGGGCGTCCTCGCCTGAATGGCCGAATGGCGTGTGCCCCAGGTCATGGGCAAGCGATATCGCCTCGACCAAGTCTTCGTTAAGGCGCATGGCCCTGGCTATCGATTTCGCTATCTGGGCTACTTCCAGCGTGTGGGTAAGACGCGTCCTGTAATAATCGCCCTCATGATTTACAAAAACCTGGGTCTTGTACTCTAATCTTCTGAAGGCGGTTGAATATATGATCCTATCTCTATCGCGCTGGTAACATGAACGGTAGGGGTGTTCGGGCTCTTTGTAGATCCTGCCCATGGAGTTTTTGCTCTTCTGCGCGTATGGCGCGAGAAGATCTTCGACTTTTTCGAGGTCTTTTCGTTTAAACATAGGTTAATAGGTTTTCACCGCCGCGATGTTATAGTAGCATACTTAACGTCCGCCTCGGCGGTGTGATACAAACAACTTATACATAGCATCGAGCGAGTCCGGCACAACCTTTGTATCCGCTATTACGGGCATAAAATTCATATCGCCTTCCCACCGCGGCACTATATGTATATGCATGTGGTCGGCAAATCCTGCCCCGCCGGCCTTGCCCTCATTGAACCCTATATTGAAACCGTGCGGTTTTAATTTCTTTTTAAGTATCTTCTTGGTCTTTATGACCAACTCCATTATGTCGCACACTTCCGCTTCGGATAAGAGGTCGATGCTCCTGATATGCCTTTTAGGGAATACCATTACGTGGCCGTTATTATAAGGATAGATGTTGAGCATCGAGAATGAATACTCCGACTCGTCGAGAACATACTCTTTCGGTCCGCAGAATATGCATTTCTTATTCTTATGCGATATTATGTATTTTTTTCTCCAGGGCGCCCAAAGGTTACTTCGCTTCATTTTTTAACCTCACCTGCGCCTCTTCGAAGAATGGCTGGGCAAACTCTGTGGACCATGTCTTCTCCTCAAATGCCCTCTCCCCGACGGTCTTTAAGAACCTTTTGAACTCTTCGGCATAGCTGCCGTAAATATGGAAACTGTCGCTTATGTCGACATATCTGCCGACGGTTACATTTTTACCGGTATTTTTCGATATCCGGCCGGCTATATTCGCCTGAAGGTCCGTAAGGGCGAATATATTCATGAAGCTGGCTTTATAGGCATCGCGGGATCTCCAGTGTGTATTCATATTAAGCGAATAGGTATTATTGCCGCGGTCCACGAGCCTGCACCAGATCCTCTGCAGGCACGGAGGATCGTCTGTAATGGGATCCGTGCCGGGATTCCATGTTATTGCCTGCGCCCTCCTGGAATACGACGTTTCCGACAGTTTCTTTATTAAGTATTCCACCTGGTTTACCACCTTGCCTTCTATATCAAAACTGAACAGGCGCTGATGATACGTGTATGTCCATTTTCCTTCTTCAGGCTTTATCCAATGGTCGTGTATGCCGTCAACGACTTCCTGCCTGTAGACTTCCAGGTCCTCCAATCCGCCCGGAAACGCCCTGTGAATACGCGGCTCTTTCATCGGGTCATTGACGACCATTATCATAGTGCAGTCTTTACTCGCTGGGTCATCCGGCTTGTCATATTCTGTCTTTATATCCAGTCCGTCCTTCCAGGTAGCTATTACGGCCTTCTCCCACGCCTCGGGAAGCGTATCGCCTTCAACTCTTATTACGGGAATATCTTTGGTCATATATTATAACTCCACTATTTTACCTTCTATCTTTTTATCCGTGACCTCCAGGATACCGTAAGAATTCTTCGAAGCGAATATCTTATCCGTCGGGCTTCCGGGATTAAAAAATAGAACACCGTCTTTTTTTACGTTTACAGCGATGTGAGAATGTCCGAACACCAGACAGTCTACTTTGCCAAATTCTTTTCTGACACTCGCCATCAATTCTGACGGAGCGCCGTAACCATGTATAAGCCCTATCTTAGACTTGCCTATCGTGATGAGTTCTTTAGGATTAAGCTGCGCGCGGATCTCCTGCGAATCCATGTTGCCGCAGACGGCCTTCACCTCTTTTATGGAGCGCAGTTTATCCAAAAATTTCGCGTCTATAAAGTCTCCGGCATGGAATATCATGTCCACGTCTTCGGCCGCGTCATAAATAGCCTTCGGCAGGTCCTGCGCGGCTATTGGTATGTGCGTATCGGATAAGACGAGTATCTTCATCTAAACTATGACCTTGGTTTTGCCGTAAGAGTTCAGGATATTGTTGATTGTGGATATATCCCATATCGATATCTTTAGCTCTTTTGCCAGCAGCTTCGCGTTTTCATCGATACCGCATAAAGATATCACTATCTTGTTCGATATCTTGTATGTAAGAGGCTTTACGTTTTTGATATATTCAACGATATCGTTCTCGTTCACCACATGTGTATATGCCTGCACCAGCCAGGTATTGCCCCTGAAAGTGGCGGCCAGGCACCTGTTTTCATCGGATAACGCCCTTACCTCCACCTTGGTAAAGTGCGGCAGCCTTAACTGCCTGGAATCCACCTGTATCAGCTCATTGGAGAATGAGTTGAATAATTCCGACAGGCGCGCGGTTATCTCTTTTTCGGATTCGGTTATGAAATCGGATATATATGCCTTCACCTGTGAGGTAAACAGCTCGGACCTGTTAAATATGCCGTCTACGAGAAGGTTCTTTCTCTTCTGGTAAACTTTTCCCAGCCAGAACTCCAGCATTGAATCGTCTATCTTGTAAAATATGCCGAATTTGGAGACGAGCCCGAGCTCTGAAAGCTGCGCAAGGTCTTTAGATACCTCCGACTGCTTCGCCTTGACCGACTTCGCGATATCGGCGAGCTTGTTGCGGCCGCTCGATATAGATGTCAATATCGACAGATGCCTGTCTTTATGCCTTGAATCCAATAAGTCCAGGATGAAGTTCATCAGATACTGGTGTATTACCCCGCTTGAATCGTATACGGTCTCTATTATGGCTTTTGTCAGGATGTCGGTATCTATATGGTTGGACATCTTTTCGGTGGCGAGGTCTTTCGCCTTCTTGGCAATATGGTTTAAATAGAACGGATTACCGTCGGTAAATACCACCAGGAACCTCTTTAACGCGTTGTCTATCTCAAAGCCCCCCAGCCGCATATCGACGAACCTTTTCGCGTTCTCCATATCGAATCCCGAGACCTTCACTATTTCGAAATTTCCGAAGAGAAGCGAGAGTTTTTCGGAGAGTATCTTTTTGAATACCTGGTTGCGGGAACTGGATACTATATACATAGTATCCTTCTGTATCATTATGACCTTGCCGAAATTTAAGAACGGGTTCTTTATGCCTATATATTCCAAATTGTCGAATTCGTCCAGTATGACTACGCAGGATTTTTTGATCTCTTCTTTCAGCGTAGAGGTAAGGCCCAACAGGTTAAAATACGCGGCTTCGTGGTCGCTCTTCTCTACGAGCGAATTGATATTCTTTATCGCGGCGTATGTCTTAGGAAGGCTCTCCTGGGCTTTTCCCAGAAGGTTATCGAGTTCAAACCCGGCGTCTTCGCCCGTCTTCGTCAGCGCGTTATATAATAGAGTGGCTATAAACCTGTTGGTAAAGGCGCGGAACGGCTCTTTGACGACCTCTACGTATATTGTTATGAACTCCTCTTCCTTTATAGAATAGAGGAAGTGGTGCAGTATCGATGTCTTTCCGGCAAGGCTCTGGCCCGTAAGCGCGACATTCTGGCGGTAGCCGTCTTTTAACGCCGAGACCCTTTTATTGAGAAGATCCAATACCTCATCTCTTCCGAAAAACTTCTCGCCAACTACAGGTTCACTGAACATGTGCGTCCTCTATTCTGCTCCGCCCTTCAATCTTGTATAGCCGGTAGGGCTACGCAGGAATAAGCCCTGCGAAGCCATGCCGCCAGTACGCGCGGTGAATGGCGAAGTAGGCTATTTGGATAGATAATAAAACGGGTTCTGCGGCTCTCCGCCGCGCCTTATTTCAAAATGCAGGCTGGGCTCTTTTGCCCGGCCGCCCCTTCCGACTTTCGCTATGACGGTATTCTGCTCTACGAAATCCCCCACATTTACCAAAATGGCCGAATTATAAGCGTATACCGTCTGAAAACTGTCTCCATGATCCAGTATTACGGTTTTGCCTAAACCCTTCATCCACTCATCGCAGAATACCACTTTGCCCGCGCGCGACGCAACGACCGAACTGCCCTCTTGAGCGCGTATATCGATGCCTTTATTCTTGGTCCTGTCGTGCTTGGCCCCATAATATGATATCACATTACCTCTTAATGGCCACGTGAAAAGATCACCGTAGGAATAGGCCTTGCGCTCTTCCGTGCGCTTAACGGCCGCCGTCGAACCGGGTATCAAAAGACGCTGGCCGCGGTCTATGTCCTTAGCGTCGTCTATATCATTAGCTTTTAAAATGGCGCTCATATCCACACCGTAAGACTTGGATATGCCCCAGAGGGTTTCGCCCTTTCTCACGTAGTGATAGACACCGCCTATAGTTTTGGTATCGGCTATATAAGGCTTTTCTACCGTTCCACAGCCCGCAAGCGTAAGAAGCAAAAATATTATTACTGCGAAGCCATACCTGCGTTTTACTTGTTGAATGGCAAAGCAGAATGGAGCGAGCGATGGGAATCGAACCCACGTATCAAGCTTGGGAAGCTCGTATTCTACCATTGAATTACGCTCGCGCCGATCGCTCATTTAAAACCTGGTTAATTTTTTAAAATCCGAATACCTTTTATTGATATCCGACATTTTTATGGCAAGAAGTCTGTTTACGCTGAAGTCTTCTACGGCAAATGAAGCCATTATACTACCATAGACCATGCTCTTCCTTATTGCAGCGTCGTTTATCTTGCCGGCCTTGCTTAAGTATCCTATTACACCGCCCGCGAATGTATCGCCCGCGCCGGTAGGATCAAATACGTTTTCCAGAAGATATGCTGGAGCCACAAAATGCCCCCGCTTCGAGTAATATATCACGCCATGCTCGCCCTTCTTTATGACTACGCTCTTCGGGCCTTTCGATACGATTATCTTCGCCGCCTTCATCAGGTTGGCCTCCCCGCTGAATTGCCTAGCCTCGGCGTCGTTTAAAAAGAATACGTCGACTTTATGCAGAAATTTTTCCAGGGACTTCTTTTTGCTCGTTATCCAATGGTTCATCGAATCACACGCTATCAATTTGGGCTTTTCGACCTGCCTCAATACGCTCTCCTGTAAGTCCGGGTCGATATTGGCGAGGAACAGTATGCGCGGATTTTTTAAGCTGTCGGGTATCTTCGGAGCGAAGTCCTGGAAGACATTGAGGTGCGTGGCGAGAGTATGCGCGACATTCATATCATATTCATACCGGCCTTCCCAGCGGAATGTCTTGCCCTTACTTATCTCTATGCCTTCGGTGCCTATATTCCTATTCTTCAAGAGCTGCAGATGCCTTTTAGGAAAATCCTCTCCGACGGTGGCTATTATATTGACCTTGTCGAAGAATGAAGCCGATATGGAAAAGAATGTGGCCGACCCGCCCAAGATCTCTTCCTTCTTTCCGAATGGGGTCTCTATGGAGTCCAGCGCTACTGAACCAACGACCAGTATACTCAAGTTATGTACCTCTCAAACATTTTTCCGCAGTCTTAATAGAACAGTATTCTCCGCACATTGTGCAGACATCTTTTTGATCCGGCATAGACGCTTTGCGGTATTCGGTGGGCTTCACCTTATCCAGCGCCAATTCAAATTGCTTTTTCCAATCTCTTTTAAACCTCGCTTTGGACATCGCTATATCCCTGTCCATGGCACCCGGTATATTCTTCGCTATATCCGCCGCGTGCGCGGCTATCTTTGAAGCGACTACGCCTTCTCTCACATCTTCCAGGGTAGGCAGCCTCACATGTTCGGATGGAGTTACATAACATAAGAAGTCCGCGCCTGCGCTGGCGGCTATCGCTCCGCCTATAGCGCTGGTTATATGGTCATATCCGGGCGCTATATCTGTGACGAGAGGCCCTAAAACATAAAATGGCGCGCCATTACACAGCGTTTTTTCCAGCTGCACGTTCGCTTCTATCTGGTTTAGAGGAACGTGTCCGGGACCCTCTATCATTACCTGCACACCCTTATTTACGGCCCTTTTTTGTAATTGCCCGAGAGTGACCAATTCTGATATTTGGGCTTTATCCGTAGCGTCGGCAATAGAGCCCGGCCTCAAACCGTCTCCGAGGCTTAATGTAATATCGTAGCGCTTCACTATATCTATTACCCTGTCAAAATATTCATAAAAAGGATTTTCTCGGTTGTTGGTCAGTATCCATTCGGCAAGAAAAGCCCCGCCGCGCGAGACTATATCGAGAATTCTCGGGCTCTCTTTGAGTATCGATAATACCCTTTTGGTAACTCCGGAGTGTATCGTAAAGAAGTCCACGCCCTCTTTCGCCTGTTTTTCAAGGCAATCGAACATGTCGTCCACGGTTATCGAGGATATCGAACCGCGGGCCTTTATGCCTTTTACAACCATCTCATATATAGGGACCGTTCCTACGGGGACTGTAGACCCCGCGAGTATCTGGCGCCTCGTTTCATCCATGCGCGGGCCTGTGGACAGGTCCATTATAGCGTCGGCGCCTAACTTTATGCACTCCCGCATCTTCTTCAGCTCATTGGCTATATTTGAGGAGTCCTTCGATGTGCCTATATTGGCGTTTATCTTTGTCTTTAAACCTTTGCCTATTCCGCAAGGCTTGCTGATATCGCGTTTTGTATTTTTAGGTATTACAATAACTCCGTCGGCGATGCCCTTGCGTATAAAATCCACGGTAACGCCCTCATCGCGTGAAACCTGGATCATCTCGGATGTTGTCTTGCCGCGTCTTGCGTATTCTAATTGCGTCACTTTAATGCCTTCTTTTCTATCTCGTAAATTTTAAACCTGAGATTGGTAAATTTAGCGGAGCCTTTTTTGTCTACGAGTTTGAAGAACTCCTCAAGCACCCTTAAAGACTCCTTTACTCTTTGTATATTCGCGCTGAATATATCGGCATAAGTTATCCTGTTCATCTCGCTTTTGGATACGCCGCACCTGCCAACGTCATTGGCCGAATCCCTGCTGGCGCTTAGTATCTTGACCGTTGCTGGAGCATCTTTAAGGATAGACGATATGGAATGCCTGGCCATCTTCAGATCTTTTGTCAGCGTCGGGCAGTTCCATACAAACCTTGCTACTTCCTCGCATACTCTTAAGCCTTCGCGGGACCTGTTGAAATTGGCGTCTATAATACGGTAAAGCTCTTTCTTCATCATATATTCTCTATCTTCTTTATCAAAGATGTGGTCGAGTATCCCCTTACAAAAGGTATTCTCTTTACCTTTCCACCGTGGGACTTTACAAATTCACCGCCAACGATATCTTCTATCTTCCAGTCGCCGCCTTTTACCAGCGTATCTGGCTTAAGCTGCCTTATAAGGCGCTCGGGCGTGGATTCGCCGAATACCGAGATGTAATCTACACATGACAGAGCCGAAAGCACTTTGGCCCTGTCGCGCGCGTTGTTTATCGGGCGGCCTTTTCCCTTGATCTTTTTTACCGAGGAATCGCTATTTAATCCCACGACGAGGATGTCGCCCAGCGATTTTGCTTTGGAAAGATAATCCACATGGCCTACATGCAGTATATCGAAACAGCCATTCGTAAATACCACGCGCCTGCCTTTTGAGCGCAGACGTTTTAGAAGATTCGCCAATTTTTTAGAATCTAAGGTTTTCGCGGACATCTATTTTTTAAATATATCTTCCTCTATAAGCGCGCAGAGTATGTGCGCTATCATAGCCTGGGATTCCTGGACGCGCGGCGTATCTTTGGAGGGCACTATTATCGATATATCGGCCTCGCCTTTCATCTTCCCGCCGTCCGAACCTATCAAGGCGATCGTTTTTATACCAATCGCCTTCGCTTTTTTGAATGCTTCTATCACGTTCTTTGAATTTCCGCTTGTCGATATGCCCAACGCGATATCGCCTTTACGGCCGAGAGCTTCTACCTGTCTTGAAAACACCACATCATAGCCATAGTCATTGGCTATAGCCGTTAACGCGGATGTATCGCAAGTCAGCGCTATCGCGGGAAGTGCTCTTCGCTCCATCTTGAACCTTCCGACGAGCTCTGCCGCCATATGCTGGCTGTCGGCAGCGCTGCCGCCGTTACCGAACACAAGAAGTTTACCGCCGTTTTTAAGCGAATCGATTATTAATGTAGCGGCCTTCTCGATATTACCAAGCTGATCTTTAAGGACCAGCTCTTTTGTCTTTATGCTCTCTTTGATATAGGATTCTATCTTCTTTTGCACCCCGCACCTTCTCCTGTTTGCCCCCGCACCTTCGAAGGTACGGGGCACGTATTCTATCCAAAAAACACTTTAGCAAGTTCATAGAATTTTGCATCAACTGTTTTAAGCGTGCCTACCGCGTCCTGTATCGGAACCTCTATAACGTCGGTCCCTTTGAGGCTTGCCATGTAACCGAACTTCTTCTCTAAAACCAGGTCCATAGCCTTTACCCCAAATCTTGTGGCAAGGACTCTATCAAACGCGCTTGGCGTGCCGCCTCTTTGTATATGGCCGAGCACCGTGACCCTCGTCTCAAAACCTGTCCTGTTCTCTATCTCGGCCGCGAGGATCTCCGCTACTCCGCCCAACCTTACGTGGCCGAACGAGTCAAGCTTCTCTTCCTGTGTTACTACCTGGCCCGCTTTGAATGTAGCGCCTTCGGCAACGACGACTATCGAGAAACCCTTGCCCCTCGCGTGGCGCTTTTTAAGTATTTCGCATACTTCGTCGATGTCGACTTTGATTTCAGGTATAAGTATTACATCCGAGCCCGAAGCTATGCCGGAATGTATCGCTATCCAGCCGGCGTGCCTGCCCATGACCTCGACTACCATTATCCTGTGATGGCTCTCCGCGGTCGTGTGGAGCCTGTCAATGGCTTCAGTCGCTATATTTACCGCTGTATCGAATCCGAATGTCACATCTGTCGCGTTAAGGTCGTTATCTATAGTCTTTGGAACGCCGACCACGTTTACGCCCTTCTTCTCCTTATTCAGCTTATTCGCGACGCCGAGAGTATCTTCTCCGCCTATTGCTATAAGCGCGTCGAGTTTTAATTTTTTGTAATTTTCTATAACCTTCGCCACATCTTCAGGCTTTTTATAAGGATTGGTCCTGGACGTCCCTAATATCGTGCCGCCCTTCGGAAGTATCCCGGAAACAGAATCCAGTCCAAGCTCTACCGTATCTATCTCTACAAGGCCTTTCCATCCGTTCTTTATACCGACTATCTCGATATCATTACCGGATCTGACCGCCTTCCTTACAATCCCCCTTATTACGGCGTTTAATCCAGGGCAATCGCCGCCGCCCGTCAATACTCCTACTCTGCTCATCTGTAACTTCCTCCTCGTTATTTTTAATTAAAAACTGCTGTACTCTATGGTTCCCCTGAAAGGCGGAACTTTATCGTCCTTCTTTGTGTCTCTGGCCTTCTCATCCTTATGGGCTATCTTTGTCACGTTTACCTGTATCTCGACAGGCTCGTCCACACCAAGCATATCCTGGACGCGCGACTTTACTATACTCTGGATCTTTTCCGTAGTTTCGGGAATATTGGTATCGGAAAAGAGCACAACCTTATTTATTATCATTATGCCCTTCTTGCTGGCGCGCACATTCGGCCTCGACTCTTTGACCTCGGGAAGCTGTTTCATAGACCTTTTTATAAAATCTTCTATCGCGGTCAATGAGATGGTGACCTGCCCGTCGGGATTTTCGAAAGCTATCGTCTTCTCTTTATTGATTATGCCCAGCGTTATCTGTATTACCATGAGGCTGATGAATATCAAAAGCCCGCCGGTCAATCCCAGTATCAACCTTACGTCCGAATTTGTGTAGATGGTATTGAGCACGTCTATTATATAGTTTAAGGGTATTACATTGGTCGCCACAACTATGAATATGCCGCCCACCAGAAAAAACACAAGCGTGTAAAAGAACAGCGTTAATCCTCCGATAAATCTCATATAGAACCTCCCTTATTCGTCTTTTCAAGTGATTGCGGCGAGCGCACGCCCTCGACTATAACATCTACGGATGAAACAACCAGCCCTGTCATCTTCTCGACGGCTGCTTTAACATTTTCCTGGACATCATCCGCGACCCTGGCTATGTCGACGCCGTATTCTACAGTTATGTAAAGGATCAATCTTAATTCGTTTTCCGAAGCGTATATCTTGACGCCTTTCTTGCCGCCGCGGCGCATCAATACTTCATAGATCGTCTTGCCCAGGCCCCTGCCGACTTTGGAGACACCCTTAACTTCGATGGCGGCTGTGGACGCGATGGTGGTTATCGCGTTATTATTTATCTTTACCACTCCCAGTTCTGTCGTCCTATACCTGTCACTCGAATCGCGTTTCATCTCTTCTCTTTCTTCTCCCCGAGTCTATTCGGTATGCTCAAATAGTTTTTCAATAAAATCGGTGGAGAACTTCCCTTTTATGAATAAGGGGTTGTTCATTACCTTTTTATGGAACGGTATCGTCGTCTTTATCGGCTCGACGATAAATTCGTCCAGCGCGCGCCTCATTATAGTGATGGCCTCGTTCCTGTCCTTGCCGTGAACTATCAATTTCGCTATCATGGAATCGTAATAAGGCGGTATCTCATAGCCCTGGTAAACATGCGTGTCTATTCTTACTCCGCGTCCCCCCGGCAGATCAAGCATGGTAATCCTTCCCGGAGACGGCATAAAATCTTTATCGGGGTCTTCGGCGTTTATCCTGCACTCTATCGCGCTGCCGGTGAATTTAATATCTTCCTGTTTATGCGCAAGTTTTTCGCCCGCGGCTATCCTTATCTGCTCTTTTACGAGGTCCAAGCCTGTAACGCATTCTGTTACCGGGTGCTCGACCTGTATCCTGGTATTCATCTCCATGAAATAAAAGTTACCGGCCGCGTCTACCAGAAATTCTATGGTGCCCGCGTTAACATAATTTATCGTTTTGGCGCACTTTATCGCGGCCTCGGATAATTTTTTGCGTAATTTGGAATCTACTATAGGCGACGGAGATTCTTCTATAAGCTTTTGATGACGCCTCTGCACCGTGCAATCTCTTTCGCCTAAGTGTATAATATGCCCGTACTGATCTCCCAGAATCTGTATCTCAACGTGCCGTGGTTTTTCTATATACCTTTCTATATAAACATCGGAGCTGCCGAATGCCGCCTCGGCCTCACGCTGGGCGGTAAGAAGCGCGCTGATGAGCCTGACGTCATTATGGCAAATTCTCATGCCCTTTCCGCCTCCGCCGGCCGCGGCCTTTATTATTACAGGATACCCTATCTCTTTGGCTATCTTCAGGGCCTCTTCCTTTGATTTTACTATCGCCTTGCTCCCCGGCACTATCGGAACGCCCGCCTTCCTGGCGGTATCCTTGGCGGCCATCTTATCGCCCATGAGCCTCATATTTTCCGGGGTGGGCCCGATAAATTTTATCTTGCATGATTCGCAGATCTCCGCGAAATGGTCATCCTCCGCCAGAAAGCCGTAACCCGGGTGTATCGCCTCGACATCGGCTATCTCCGCTGCGCTTATTATGCTGGGTATGTGAAGATAACTCGAAGCGCTGGGCGCGCTGCCTATACATATAGCCTCATCCGCGAATTTTACGTGCAGCGAATTTATATCGGCCTGCGAATACACGGCTACCGTGCGTATGCCTAATTCTTTACAGGCGCGTATTATCCTTAACGCGACCTCTCCTCTGTTTGCTATAAGTATTTTTGAGAACATTTTTTATTAGTCCTTTAAAAACTTTATGCCGGCTCCACAACATACAATACATGGCCGAATTCGACGGGCTCGGCGTTCTCTACGTTTATATCGACTATCTTGCCTTTTACTTCACTTTTGATCTCATTCATCAGCTTCATGGCCTCTATGATGCACAGGACCTGCCCAACCTCTATATTGTCCCCTATGCTCACGTATGCCGGCGCTTCGGGTGACGGCGAGCGGTAGAATGTGCCTACCATCGGAGATTTTATCTCTATTGTATTTGCTTTCTCCTGCGCAATCGCCTCGGGAGCACGCCCCGCGGCCGGAGCCGGACCGGAGACAAACTCGACGGCTTTTTCGTATACGCCGCCGGATTTTTTCAGGCGGATTCTCATGCCATCCTTTTCTATTTCAAGCTCCGATAGGCTGTTTTCGTTCATAAGATTTATCATATCTTTTATCTCTTTTATATACATCTCTAATCCTCCGTAGGTAATTTATATTGTTAAGATCTCAAACCCTTTTTCTGTGACTAAAACCATATCTTCTATCCTTATCCCGCCTAACCCGGGAACGTATATTGCCGGTTCAACGGTAAATACCATGCCCGGCTTCAATATGCCTGTGCTTCTGCCTGAAACACTCGGCTC
Source organism: Candidatus Omnitrophota bacterium (assembly GCA_030695905.1). Classification (NCBI taxonomy): domain Bacteria; kingdom Pseudomonadati; phylum Candidatus Omnitrophota; species Candidatus Omnitrophota bacterium. Next base: position 114,900 of record JAUYOL010000043.1, read on the forward strand.
CTCATGAACATCGAGCCCTATACCGTGGCCCATGGAATGGCCGAAAAATTTTCCATAACCCTTATCCGCTATATGCTGTCTGCCGGCGGAATCTACAGCCGATATCTTGCGCCCCGGCCTAATATTGTCGAAAGCTTTTTCCTGGGCGGCCTTAACCACAAGATATATCTCCCTGATCTTGTCTTTAATCTTGCCGGTCAAAACCATCCTCGTTATGTCGGAGTTGTAAGAATCAAGCGTGCACCCCATGTCTATCATCACGATATCGTTCTTCGCTATCTTTCTATCAGTAGGATGCGCGTGAGGCTTCGAGCTGTTCTCGGCGCAGGCCACTATCGGCTTAAATCCGGACTTTGCGCCGTTGGCTATGAATTCGCACTCTATCCGTCCGCTTAATTTTTTTTCGGATACGCCCGGCGCTACCTCGCCAACGATATTTTTCAGCACTTTTTTCGCGCACGCGACCGATCTTTCTATGCGCGCTATCTCTTCTTTGTCTTTAACGGCTCTTAAATTTTCCACTATATTATTAAACGGTAGTAGCTTTGCTTTGCCGATATAGCTTTCAAGGTTCTTTATTACGCCGTACGGCAGATTCATCGATTCGAACCCTATTTTTCGGATGCCGTTTTTACACGCTATCTTGCCTATGACATCATAGGTCGAAGAGACGACTTCCAGTATCGCGAAACCCCTTACCGACTTTTTCGCTTCCTGGGTATATCTGGAATCCGTGAGAAAGAACTGTGAATCCGGTGTTATAAAGAGTACCGAATCGCTTCCTGTAAATCCGCTTAAATAAGTTACGTTGCTTTCATTAGTTACAAGTAGCGACTCTATCGATTTTGCTTTTAATTCGCTTCTTAACTTCTTTAGTCTGGTCTTGAAGTCAAACATTATTTTTTGGCCGTAAGAGCGATCGCCGCTTCCAGGCCCAGAATATAGCTGGTCTTACCAAATCCGCATATCTGGCCCTTTGCCACAGCCGAAATCAGCGATGTATGGCGAAATTCTTCTCTCGCGTATATATTGGATAAATGCACTTCAACCGTCGGTATATTAACGGCGCTTATAGCGTCTCTTATCGCTACGCTTGTATGCGTGTAGGCTGCGGGATTTATCAGTATCGCGTCATATTTACCCTTGGACTTGCCGATAAGCTCGACTATTTCGCCCTCATGGTTTGACTGCACAATGGTAAGCGCGGCTTTCTTTGTCTTGGCGAGCTTCTTCAGGTCCTTATTTATATCTTCTATAGTGACCTTGCCGTAAACATCCACTTCGCGCTGCCCTAAAAGGTTAAGGTTGGGGCCGTGTATTACAAGAATCTTCTTCATTTACGCACCTCTCTTGTCTTGCGGCAATTGGGCTTCGTCTATGAGCATTATGGGTATATCATCTTTTATCGGATAGCGCCTGCCGCATTTGGTGCAGACTATTCTGTCGCCTTCGAGCTTCACATCCGTTTTGCAGAGCGGGCAGGCAAGTATATTAAGCAGTTCCTTGTCTATCATTTAGACAACCTCCTCCTTAATCTCTTTTAATTTTATCTTAAACTGCGGGCTTAACGCGTATATTACCCCGCCGATTACACTTACGCATAAAAGCACCACCAGCCACAGGATGCTCATCGCGAACGCGCGGTCCGATCCTATTAACGGGCCGAACAACGCCACTGTAGAGCCTTCGCGCAGCCCCAGTCCGTTTATTGAAGGCAAAAGGCTCATCATGCCGACTATAGGCATCTTTACGAAGATATCTTTTACCGGTATCCTGGCGCCGAGGCTAAACGCTATCACGCCCAGGCTTGTGAAGAACATGACCTGCGACGCGAATGATATCGCGAATGATTTATACATCAGTTCCTTGTGGTGCTTATAGTTGTGCACTATGTTATACAGCTTTTTCAGCTTCTCCTCTATAGGCTTTACTAAAAACAGCAGGAACGAGAATTTCTTCGCCAGCTTATCGTTGGTCATGAATATTATAATAAGTAAGGATCCAAACGTTATAAAGTAAACTATATATTTTATGGTATTATCCACTATCCCCTCCTTTACAAAGAATAGCGCGATAAAAGCCATCAATATCATCGTTATTAGCCCTATGATCCTGTCTACGAAGATAGACGCGTAAGAACCCGCTTTATTATCTGTTTTATGTGATAGATAGTAGGCTTTTACGAAGTCGCCCCCTATGGATGTCGGCAGAAAATTGTTGAAGAAATATCCTATGAAGGTTAAAGAGACCGATTCTTTGTATGTTATCAATATATTCTGGGCCTCGACTATCAGTCTTAACCTTATAGAAGCTATGAATATAGCGGCTATGAAACATAAAAGACCGACAAGGAATACAAAGCCTTTGGTATCGGCAAGGGCTTTAAGTATCTGAGGGTACTTATCCCTCATAATATATAGTAATAATATTATAAAGAATATGCTTACAAAAGCCCTGAGAGCCGTAGATAATAATTTCTTCATAATGAGCTTAATAATTTATCATAAAGCGGGCGGTATGTAAAGAAAAAATGGGGTTTTTATAGCGCTGAAGGTATGTTGAGGTCTTGTTCTTCGGGTAGAGCTGCCGATTCGGCTATGCCTTCCTGTTTTCTTAGATCTTCTATCTTTTTTACCTGGCGGTCAAGCTGTTTGCGCCTGGTAGTCGTGAGATTGTCGAATTCTTTTTGGACAGCACCGATCTTCTCGCCTAAATCATCAAATGACTTCGCGAACAATTCCCACTGCTTGTTAAACGCTCCTAAAAGCGACAACATGTGCGCGGCCGTTTTTTCAAGATTAAAGTTGTCGATAGCGTGGTGAATGACGGCCAGTATAGCGTATAAAGTAAGGGGAGAACAGAATATGACCTTGTTTCTAAGCGCGTCGTCGATCAGCGCGCGGTCGTTCTCATTTATAAAAGAGTATAACTGTTCGTTGGGTATGAAGAGAATAACATAATCCACCGTTTTTTCTTCCGGATTTATATAATCCCTGTTCGTTACTTCTTTCATCCTGGCTCTGACATCCCTTAAGAATTGGTCCTTATGTTTCTGCTTGTCACTGTCGGATTCCGTCTCGAGATACCGCAGGTAACTATTCATCGGGAATTTGACATCCATGTTTACTTTTAAACCCTGGGGCAGAAAAAATGTATAATCCGGCCTTGTGGTTACCGTATCCTGGCTCTTGTCTTTTTGATAATTGATCCCTTCGGCAAATCCGGCAAGCCTTAATATGTCATCGGCAATCCTCTGTCCCCACTGGCCGCGGGCCTTTGTGCTGACGAGCGCCGCTTTAAGCTGATTTGTCGTATCGTGAAGCTTGCCCAGCTGTTCCGCGCTTAATTTCAACTGCCCGGAAAGCTCGCCGAACTTTAATTCACGGTCTTTCTCAAAATTTGTGACCAAGCACTGAACTTTTTGCAATTCTTCCTTCATGGAGCCAAGAGTCTGGTCTATTAATTTCTTTTTGGCTTCGAGTTCCCGCTCTCCCCCCTCGGTCTGTTTCGAAAGCGTCTCGTTGGCTATCTTCAGAAATTGATCCATGCTTTTAGACAGGGCCTCGAAAGAAAGCGCGCTAAAAGATTCTTTTAACTGGGAATGGCTTAGCCTGGATTGACGATTTAACCAAATAAACCCGCCAAGAATCATTATCGCGGCCAGCGCTATTAAAATTATTCCGAATAATAACATGAAACCGACTTACTCCTTTTTATTTGATTTGGCTACGAAGCGCATGCGCAGATCATAGAGCATGGAGTTGATCGCGTCTTCTTCATCCTTATCAAGATTGCCCTTAGTCTTGTGCTGCAACATCTCAATGGTATCTATCAGCAGCTTCGCGTGTTGAATATTCGCTTCTTTTTTGTGCGTTACCGGGTTTTCCAGGTCGCCGAGAGATATCAGCGCTTCCATCATCAGCCCCGTTATAAACAGGCCGAAAGTTACCTCTATCGGCGCCTGCGAGTCACCTTTTACCCCTGGCGTCTCTTTTTCCTTAGCAACCGCATCCTTCCAAGACTCATCAACGTGCTTCTTCATCTCATCCATTTTTTAATCCCACCATTCTTCCTGCCCCGCCATCTTCAGCGACGGAAAATTGTAAACACTCAACATCCTCTTTATCTGATCCACTTTTTCTTCAGCCGCTTTCTCGCCGAGCGCTATCGCCTCTTTTGCCCTGCCGAAACCGACTTGATCGATATCGCCAAGTTCGACTTTGATAAGAGTGTCCGATATGCGGGACTGATACCGGTTAAGTTCCTCACCCATTATCTGGAACGACTGCAAAAGCATCTGGAATATATTTTCTATCTTGCCGGCTTTTACGCAGAAGCCCACATCGACCGCTATCATGTAGCCGGGATCCAGTGACCTCGCGATTCTCGTTGGCACGCTGTTCTTGATGCCTCCGTCGACCAATAACCTTCCTTCTATCTTTACGGGATTGAATATGCCCGGCCATGAGCAACTCGCGCAAACTATTTTTTGCAGGTGGCCTTTCTGAAATATAACCCTTTCGTTTCTTTCTATATCTGTGGTGACTATCGCGAGGGGTATCCTGCAGTCCGCGAAGCTTTTGTTCTCGGTCAACTCATTTACGACTTTCTCCAGTTTCTTGCCCGCTAATAGGCCCATCCTGGGCAGTGTCGGGTCAAAAATGGTCTTCCAATTGAATTTGAGCGCAATACCTTCCATCTTCTTTACGGATACACCTACAGAGTAAGCCGCGCCTATAAGGGCGCCCATACTTGTCCCCACTATCCTGTGTATAGGTATCTTCTCTCTTTCCAGGACCTTTAATACGCCTATATGCGCCAGGCCGCGCGCGGACCCTCCCCCAAGAACAAGCACTACACTTCTTTTTTTCTTCAAAAATTGCAGCATATTGTAGGCCCTCTAATTTATTATTATGCCGGCATAGCCGACGACCGATGACCGGTCCTGGGAAACATCACCGCTGGTCTGATACTTTACCAGCCGCGCTTTTTTCGCGCCCAAGTTTTTCACCGCCGAAATCATTATTGCCGCCGGAGCGAAGCCGCACATGCTGATATCGAGCTCCTGCACGCGCTGGACAAGCATTTTCTCATCTAAGTTCAGAATAGCTTCTATAGCCTTGGAGTCTTTTTCTTTCGCGCTCTCCTGCGATTCATAGTGCGTCATGTCGCTCGACGCTATTATCGCCACTATCTTGTCCATCTTCAGTTCTTTTATAGATTTTGCCATGCACTCGCCTATATGCCTGTATGTTTTTATATCGGAAACGGAGATGACTATGGGAACAAATGTGAATTCACCCTGAAGTTTCTGCAGAAACGGCAGCTGCACTTCTATAGAGTGCTCGTGTATATGCGCAAGTTCGTCCTTGCGTAAGAGGTCACAGTCTTTTAAGAGCTTTTCCGTCAGTTCGCCGTTTATCTTTACATCCCCCAGCGGCGTTCTCCATGAGTCGCTTGCGCAAAGGCTGAAAGGCGAACCTAACCCTGTATGATTAGGGCCCATTATTATATAGGTGGATTTAGGATTTACAGAGGCGAGCACGGCTCCGGCGACAACGCCTGAATATATATAACCCGCGTGCGGCAGCACCATCCCTATCGCGTCCTCTTTTTTAGCTTTGACGCGGTCGGTCAATCCTTCTATCTCGAGCGAAAGCACCTCCCGCTCTCCCGGATAAAACTGGCCCGCAACTGCCGGATTACGTACCATCGATAGGATTTATCTTCCCAAAATTTTTGTCAGATACTCCACGCCCCGCCGCAGATCTTCTATGCTTGCAGGGTGATGCGCTTCTATTACTTTTATGGTATCTTTACTAATATAAGGCTTCAATACATTAAAATCGAACGTTCCCGCGCCCGGAGCCTTATGGTCATCTATGAGCCCAATTATATCATGAAGATGCATGCCAAGCAAGCGGCTTGAAAATTTGCTCAAAAGCTGCAGGTGGCCATAAAACCCCAACCTTTCAAATACTTCCGCATGGCCGACATCGTGCCAGTAAAATAGTTCTCCGGTCTTAAAATGGCGGAATATTTCCTCAAATTCGTCCATCAGCGGTATTTCGCGGTAGTAGTATCTATTCTCCACAGCGGGCGCGATGCCTTTTTTGGCGGCATAGGGCACTATATCTTCAAGGCTTTTGATAACCTGCCTCATATGCGGGTCTTTTTTCGCGTCTCTGGCCGATACCATCTCTTTTTTTACGCTCTCAAACTTTTCCTTGTCGCCCGCTAAAGAAGCCAGTTCCCTGGTCCTGCCCTGCATCTCTACCCTGCCGATATGGAATACGACGGCTCTGGCATCGAACATCTTTGCGTAATCTATCGTATTCATGGCCACTTTTACCGCCATAGCGCGTTCTCCGTCGTCCGTCGAAGAGAGCGAATAATAATCGGGAGAGGCTTTTTCGGGCGCTATTTCTACAGGCAGCGGGCACATATTATGAAGGCTCGAGACTTTGATCTCGCCGCGGCGTTTTAATTTTAATATTTCTTCGACTGTTTTTAGAGGCAGTGTGAAGCCAAGCTCCACGGTATCGAAGCCTGCCGATTTGATCTCATCTATTAGTTTAGCTGCGCTGGAGTGCCTTGACGCGTTCCATGAAGTGGAAAGGCTGAACATTTTGTTTTTACTCTGGCTCTATGACTATTTCGGTATATGCGTTTAAGGTAAAGTATTTATTCGCGACTCTCTTAACATCCTCTTTTGTTACCTTCTTTATCTGGTCCTCATACTTATAGAGATTATCATAGCCCAATCCGTAAAGTTCGTCCAGAGCGCTCTGGAATGAGTATGAAGTATTTGTCTGCATAAGCATCTTGTAGCTGCTTACCAATTCTTTTTTCGCGGAATTCAATTCTTCTTCCGACACAGCCGTGTCTTTAATAATTTTTATTTCACCGTAAAGTTTCTCTTTCGACAATTCCAGCTTATCCTTCGTGGTAGCCACATAAAATAAGAAAAAGCCCGTGTCGAGGCCGAGCTTTTGCGCGCAGCCGAGCGTGTAAGAAGCTCCTGATTTTTCGCGTATCGCGGAAAAGAGCCTTCCTGACATTCCCGATAAGAGCGTATCCAGAACATCCAGCGGATATCTGTCCGGATTGCTTATGCCGACGGTCCTGAAGCCCAGAACAAGAAGAGCCTGGTCCCTGTCCATCCCGAAGGACTCTTTTTTTATTTTACCCGGCAACATTTCGGGCAATGGCTTCTTTTGTAATTCTCTGGATGGCGCTGACTTAAACAGCGCTTCTACCTTTTGGAATACTTTTTCCGGCTCTATATCCCCGGAAACAGAAATAACCATATTGTTCGGCACACAATAGGTATGATAAAAATTGAGCAGTTCGTCCCTTTTGAAAGATGAAATGGTTTCTATTTCTCCGGTGTAACGCATACCGTAAGGATGCCCCTCAAAAAGGTTCCTCTTCATCAATAGGCCGCCATATTGAAATATATCGCCGTCTTCATCCCTTATATCCGCGATAGCTAAAACTTTTTCTTTTCCTATCTCATCCTGCGGAAATGTTGAATCTAAAATAACATCCTTAGCGATCTCCAACGCGAGGTCGAGGTCGTCTTTAAGCGCCACTATGTTGATGCCGAAGCTGTTAAATCCGCTGAACGGCTCGATCTGGCCCCCGCGGTTTTCAATAGCGCCTTTTATATCGGCTTCTTTCCTGCTCTTCGTCCCGTTAAGCATCATGTCCGCAACAAAAGCGGATATACCGTTATTTTCTTTTGTCTCTATGAGTAATCCTCCGGAGAATACTATCGTTACAGCGACCGCCGGCACTTTGGCGCTTCGCCTCGCGAGCACAGTAAGGCCGTTCGGAAGCTTTTTCTTTTCTATCTTCTCTTCGCCGGAAGATTTTGGCACTTTTATATCTTTTAATACCGATTCGTCCTTTGGGGTAAGCCTGACTTCGGTAAGATTGTCATTATTAAGATACAACAGAGCCATGCGCCTTATGTCGGATTTCGTAACCTTGTTTATGCCTTCTATATAACGATCCGAGAAATCATACACGCCGGTCATTATCTCGCTTTCGCATAAGTCTCTTGCCTGACCCTCAATAGTTTCTTTGGAGAGTATATAGTCGCTTAAAAGCATTTTCTTCGCGGTTTCAAGCTCCGAGTCCGTCACGCCTTCATTTTTTATCTTATCTATTTCGCTTAAAACCAGCTTGCTCGATTCCTCGATATTATTCTTGTCCAGGATTATGCTTACTATAAAAAGACCAGGATCTTCCGGCGTATAGTTTGACGCAGATATGGAATGGGCTACTCTTCTGTCTTCAACCAGGGTTTTATTAAAACGCGAGTTGTTCCCACGGCTAAGTATAATCGAAAGCACATCCATAGCGAAGAGGTCTTTACTAAGGATGCCCGTTGAATGGAACCCCATAGCCATATACGATAACGTCGACGGCGCTTCTTCTTCGATAAGTTTTTTGCCGATCTGCGGCGGCTCAAGTCCGCCGGTATTCGAAGCCTTGTAATCCGGCTTCCTGAAATCCTTAAACTCTTTCTCTATCAATGCGATAGCATCTTTGCAGTCTACGCCGCCCGCTATCGCGATGACTATATTGTTCGGTATATATCGGCTGTTGTAATATTTGACCAGATCGTTTCTCGTCAAGCCATTAAGCAGATCTTCGTATCCTATCGCGGGATATCTGTATGGATGCCTTATGTATGAATTAAAAAATAGCGTTAGAATGGCCTTCTTCTCGGGGTCATCCTCGCTCATCCTCACTTCTTTTAATATTACATCCCGCTCCCTGTTCATCTCGACGGGATCGAATGAGGCATTTAAAAGCATATCTTTAAGAAGACGAACCGCCTCGGCAAAATTCTTGGAAGGAACCGTTAACTGATAAGTCGTAAAATCGCTCGATACCGCGCCGTCGATGAGTCCGCCGTATGACCGGACCTCTTTTTCTATATCGCCCGGTTTTCTTGCGGCGGTGCCTTTAAAGAGCATATGCTCCACAAGATGCGATATTCCTGTGCCAAGATACTCCTGCTCGTATTTAGGAGCCGCTCTTACGGCGACATCTATAGTGACCAGGTCTTTGGGCGCAGACTCTTTCACCAAAACAGTGAGGCCGTTCTTAAGGACTTGCCTTAAAACGGCCTCATTTGCAAAAGTCAAACCCTGCCATAAAATCAGCAGCGGTAGAACCAGAGTAAAAAATTTAATTCTCTTCACCGAGATCCCGTCGATCGCTTCTTCCGGCGTTTTCTCTCACTTGGCTTTTCGTAATGTTTTCTCTCTTTGAGAGTTCTTAAGATGCCTTCGCGTTCGATCTTCTTCTTAAAACGTCGTAAAGCCTTTTCGAGCGGTTCATTCTCGCCAACATTGACTATTGGCATTTTTTATCACCCTTTCTATATAAATTTGATTATTTATTTTATCACGATAGGGCATGCCTTGTCAATCAGAGTAGCAACTTCTTCTAATCTATCGGCTATTATATCTGCGCCCTTAAGATACTCTTTTGGCAGGCTCGTCGTTATAGCTACGCAGAACATTCCCGCCCTCTTCGCGGAAGTTACGCCGTATGGCGCGTTCTCTATAACCAAACACTCGGATGGTTTTATCTTAAGGCTCTTTGATGCCTTCAGGTACGGCTCCGGATTTGGCTTGCCCTTTTTAACGCAATCTCCCGTTACTATAAAATCGAATAACTTCTCTATCTTTCTGGGGAGTATCTGTTTTACCCCTTCTTTTGTGGTTGCAGTCACTAAACCCAGCGGATACCCTCTCTTTTTCATGCAGATCAAAAATTCGACCGCGCCTTTAAACACGAATCTTTTAAACCGGTTTTTAAAAAGTTTCTTCCTGGCCAAAAATACTTTTTTAAATATATCTTTCGTGGGGCTTATTCCGGAACCTTTAAGAAAGTCCATCAGCGACTTTTCCCAATGTTCGCCTTCCCTGGTATATACATCAAAACACTTTACGCTGATGCCCATCGGACGCAGCGCTTCATACCATGCGAGAAAATGATACGGCATAGAATCGACTATAACACCGTCCATGTCGCATATTATGGCTTTTGGCTTAAAATTTAATTCTTTTACTACTTTCGCGCCCATAAAAACCTCATTTTTTGAAAGCTATGGTTATATTGAAGGACATCTTAGGCGCGGATATCGCTTTGGGAAGAGCGGAAAACGGAGCTACCGCCATAAGGCTGGTGCTCGTTATGTGAAGCAATACATTATCCTTGGTCGATCTCGCCCGGTCTATACTATATGTCAGAAGCGCCCCTCTGTCATTCAACACAAAGGATAGGTAGACGTCACCTTCTCCGTTATAATATCTGTAATTATCCTGCAGCCTCGCCCTTATCCTGTCCTTCAAATATCCGTAGTAGCTTATGTAATCCTTGCTCGATTTTATTTCCGATTCTTTTCTATCCGCCGCTTTTATGTTTTTTAAATCATCCTTCTTTACAGCTCTGTCCGTCTTTCGCTTGTAATACGACTTATCGTGTTTGGCCTGTACTGTCCGTGGCGCGGAAGATTTTTGTATTTCAGGCTTTGGCGCCTCCCGCACTGCGACATCTTCTTTATTGGATGTATTGGCTATTGTGATATTACTGATCTGGCTTAATATCATGTAGTCCACTATTACGGGGTCTTTTCTGACAAAATCACTCCTGATAAGGCTGTGGGTGTAAAGCGGCGCGGCTATAGCGGTATGTATTATCCCGGAGATTATAAATGCGCTTCTTAGTCCCATATCCATACAAGTGAGTATAGATTAACGGGGTCAGGATGTCAATAGTCCATAACCACGCGGCGTGATCATAAACCCGCCCTTTAGATAAGTTTTGGAATTACCGACTATGATAGTTGTTGCCATATTTATTTTTTCGGACGATATCAATCTCTCTAAGGTAGTGACTACGACTTCCTGATTATCTCTGTAGGCATTTTGCACAATACCCACAGGCGTTTGCGGTGATTTATATTTTAACAATATCTCGCAGGCCTTTTGGAAAGGAATGATTCTTTTGGTGCTCTTAGGATTATAGAGCGCAATAACAAAATCAGCCTTCGCGGCTAATTCGACTCTTCTTTTAATCAACTTCAAATCAGTTAAAAGATCGCTTAACGAGATGACTGCAAAATCATGCATTAAAGGCGCTCCCAAAAGGGCCGCGCAAGATGTGGCGGCAATGATACCGGGAATAATTTCAATCTCAATCCTGTTCAGGTCATCTTTCTTTAAAAGTTCCAAGACCAAACCAGCCATCCCATAAACGCCGGGATCGCCGCTTGAAATAATAGAGACCCTTTTACCCCTTCGGGCATTCTCTATAGCGCGCTTTGCCCTCTTGACCTCTTCAGTCATGCCTGAAAAGATAACCTCTTTACCGCGGGCCAGATCACCGAGCAGCCTCACATAGGTTTTATATCCGACAAGAACCTGGGATTCCTCTATGGCCTTCCGGGCGCATTGGCTCATATGCTTTATATGTCCCGGCCCTATACCGACTATCTTTAGGCTTCCCTTACTACCGCTATGGTAACTCTGCCGATTATCGTTTTTGGCAAAATTAATTTTGGACTTTTTGCTACAATTAGCGCACAAGGCTCGCTCACCCCCTCAATGCCGATCTTTTCTTTTACAAAGGACGATCTTTTATACGTTCCGTTAAATTTTTTTATCAACTCCGCAGGCACGATCCTTAATGGAATCCCTAACTCTGCGCATGCATCTTGCAGGCCCCGCTCATTTTGTTTTAAATCTATAGTGGCGATATACCTAACTCTATTTATCGGATGCCCGGTTTTAGTCAAAGCATATCGTACCGCCTTTACAATCTCTCCCTTTTTTATGCCTCGCCTGCAGCCCACGCCGATTACTATATTACGTTTTGACTCCGAAGCCGTGGTAACAACCGGTTCCGCGCCTAAACTATTAGCAACCATGATGGCAAGGTTGTTTGCTCCACCCTCATGGCCTGATAACAGGCTGATCGCAAAACGTCCCCCCTCATCAACCACAACTATTGCCGGATCGGTATATTTATCCTTTATGTAGGCAGCGATAATCCTGACCACAATGCCCGTAGCCATACAAAATATGATTCCATCAAATTCGGAAAAGAGTTTTTTCGTTAAATCTTTTAGCCTGCCCTTCGACGACAAGATATGTACTTCGGATCCTAAGATATTTTTTTTAATCTCCAGGGCTGTGTTTTTGCCTTTTTTAGTTATTGCGACAATGGCTACCTTCACTATCCCCCTTCTTCCTGAACATGTGGTCAAAATCTTTATCATATAGTTTAGATTTTTGATAATTTTTTCTCAGGACATCCCCAACAATAATCAAGGCCTGGCGCGTAATACCTGCCTCTTTAACTTTTTTTGCGATATCCCGCAATGTACCTATTATTTTTCTCTCTTGGGGAAAAGAGGCTTTTTCTATCACGGCAACCGGAGTATTTAACCCATAACCGTCCTTCAGTTTCCTTATAACACGCTCTATTTCCTGAATACTCAGGAAAATCACCATTGTAGCTCTTGCCTTGGACAACTTTCGCAAATCTTCTTTAGCGGGTACTTTGGTCCTGCCTGAAACCCTTGTTAATATTATTGTCTGGCTCACCCCTGGAAGCGTAAGCTCCTGCTTTAAGCTTGCGGCCGCTGCCTGAAAAGAACTCACCCCGGGAATAACAGAATAATCTATCTTCTGTTTCTGACACCAATCCATCTGCTCCTGGATCGCGCCATAGATCGACGGGTCGCCGCTATGAATTCTGGCCACTATCTTATTGGTTGATTTCGCTTTTTTGATTAGGCATAATACATCTTCGAGGCTCATCGCGCTCGAATCGTAAAGCCTCGCGCCTTTTTTGGCCGGTTTAATGATATCCTTATTTATTAATGAGCCGGCGTAAATAATAATATCCGCCTTCTTAATTATCTTTCCTGCCTTTATAGTCAGGAGTTCCGGATCGCCCGGCCCAGCACCTATAAAATATATTTTCATATTATATTATCCACATTCCGCTTTACTATGATTACGGAAAGGTATCCTGCCTTCTTATCTTTTAAAGAAGAAAGGTCGCATACTATCCTTTCGCCCGCCTGACCGGCATGACTAACCAGGACTGAATTTTTTATAAGTTTCATTTCCTTCAAAAGACAAATTACTCTGTCAAGTTTTGAGCCGACTTTCATTAAAACCACTGTGTCAAATTCTTTTAATGTCTTTTTTAATCCTGCAAGATTCTTTGTCACCGGTAATATGGCCAGTCTCTCATTCCCTTTTACAAGCGGCAGGCCGCTGGAAGCCGCCGCGGCACTAAACGCGCTGATCCCAGGGACAGTCTCTACCCTTATGTCTGGAAAATTTTTACGTAAAGTCTCTAAAAGATAGATGTATGTGCTATAAATAAACGGATCCCCTATTGTGACAAATGCGGCTATTCGATCTTTTTTTAACTCTTTGGCTATTTTTTCAGCCGCGCCCAGCCAGCTTGACTTTAGCTTTTTTCGATCCTTCGTCATTGGGAAAGTAAGCTCAATAAAATTTTTTGACCCCGGAACAGCCGCTTCCACTATAGATCGGGCGCACGACCTTTCGCCATCTTTTGCTCTTGGAGTAAAGATGATATTAACCTTATCCAATATCTCCATTGCCTTTACGGTAAGCAGTTTCGGATCTCCCGGACCTATACCCACTCCATAAAGCCTGCAGGCTATTTTTTTATAATCATTGCGCATAACCCGAACCCCCTCTTACTTGACAATCCTTTTAGATCGGTATCGACGATTCTCTCATTTGGATATGTAAGGGCTTCGAAGACAACCGCCCTTCTATTTTTAACGCCATTATGCAGTAAATAGTCAGCTATTTTCCCGGGAGGAAATTTCATATCAGTGAATAAAAAGACTTTGTCGGAACTCTTGACATCCCTGACTAAATTCCCCTTTCCTCTGCCGTGTATACTGATGATCTTCGCATCCTGCCAGCTCTCGCCAATCTTAGCAAAAGCGATCTGCAGGGTGCTTATGCCGGGGATTACCGCGTATTCTTCTTTCTTTAAAGCCGTCCTAATAGCGCCCAGGTAACTGTATAATCCCGGATCGCCTGAAACAAGGACGGCTATCCTCTCTTTATCTTTATTCTTTTTTATATATGAGACCGCTTTTTTAAAATGCCCTTCGAGCCGAATCTTTTTTTTATTCCGATACAAAAAAAGTGATAACAGGCGCTCTGCTCCAATCAGGCAATCCGCTCTTTTTATCTCTTTTCTTGCCACGGGCAATAAATAGTCGATTGCGCCCGGCCCCACTCCGATTATATATACTTTGTTCATTTCTTTATTCTTTTTTTTGGATACACTGACAACGCCTTCCCGTGCAGGGAAAGCAGTATGCAACTAACAGAAAGCTGATCATCTACAAATTCATTTATCGCATCCACTGTTCTTTTTGCAATCATATCGAAAACCTGTGTAAGATTATATTTCATCAATATATCGATAGTGGCTTCTGCACAGGCCTGCTCCATTATATCTTCTAAGATCGGTTTTTTCGCGCCGCAAAGCCTGGCATATCTTGCAATTGTTTTAATGCGATGATCTCCAAATTTGATATTGGTATCAAGCTGGCCATTAGCAACCTTTACCAATTTACCGATATGGCCTATAAGAAGGACTTTATTTATATTCTTTTTTGCACACTCGGAGAGCATAAACCCGATGTGGTCGCCTATCTTGACCACTGAATCCGGTTTAAGCCCAAGAACTTCTTTGCAAAACTTTTCTCCCACATATCCCAGGATCAGGGTAGCATTTTTATATCCTGCGGCCTTCAAAACATCGAGCTGAAGGGATAAAGATTTCTTGTAAGCGTCCGTTGATTTAGGTTCGACTATGCCCGTAGTGCCGATGATGGAAATGCCGCCTTCTATGCCAAGCCGCCCGTTAAAAGTATGCCTGGCCATCTTCCTTCCCTGCGGGACACTTATTATTACTTTTATCCCCTTATGCTGTTTCATAAACCGGAGCGAGGCTAAGCAGGGCTTGGTCTCTTTAACAATCATCTGCCTTGGCACTGGATTAATCGCATATTCGCCGACGCTTACCGCAAGACCCGGCTTGGTAACTACTCCCACGCCCTCTGCGCCTGTTATTAAAATCCCTTTCTTATCGCAATATTTCACTTTTGCATATATCCTGGCGCCGTCAGTTACATCAGGGTCATCGCCCGCGTCTTTAACTACCGCGCACCGGGCGAAATCTCTCCCTATCTTTTGGTCGATAACCCTTAGATTAAGATGTACGCCCTTAGGGGTTTCTACGTCGACACTTTTTACCACTCTTTTATTGATGAGCATAATACCGGCGGCTTTCGCAGCAGCCTGGGCACAAGTGCCTGTAGTAAATCCTTTTCTAAGATTCATTTGGATAATATGTTTTTAATCTCTTCCCGCGCCTCGCCTATAGTAAGCGGGAGGCCGTCAAAATTAATCGCATCGTCCCTTCTTAAGGTCTCGAATAGCTGCCCAATGCGCGGCAATCTCAATTTAGCGTCCCTTATGGCATCGGCATGTGAGAAGACTTCTTCGGGATCACCATCAAGCACGACCGTTCCTTTATTTAATATAACTACGCGGTCAATAAACACAGGCACCAGATCCACAGAGTGCGTGGTCATGATCATGGTTATTCCTTTTTCTTTGTTCAATTTTTTTAGTAGCTGCATAATAGAATTAACCCCCATCGGGTCCAGGCACGAGGTCGGCTCATCCAATAACATCACCTCGGGACCCATGGCTAAAACGCCGGCCAAGCAGATCTTTTTCTTTTCGCCAAAACTTAAATTATGTATAGGTTTTTCGGCAAATGCCGGCATGCCTACAGCATCAAGCGCGTGCCCTATTCTTTTGCAGACTTCGTCTTTTTTAAGCCCCATATTCGTCGGACCATAGGCGATATCTTCACCTACTGTGGAAGCAAATAGCTGGTCATCCGGATTCTGAAACATGGTACAGACTTTGCTGAACAGGATATTCCTGTTGCTAGCCCTGACGTTCTCTCCCTCTAAATAAATTTCACCTTTTGCAGTTTTTAAGAGGCCGTTGAGTATTTTTAATAGCGTCGTTTTGCCGGAGCCATTGGCGCCTAATATACCCAAAAACTCGCCCTTTTTGATCGAGAGGTCGATACCCTGTAAAGCAGGCAAGCCGTCAGGATAGCTGAAGTGTAGATTTTTAGTTTCTAAAATGTTGGCCATAAACTACCTCTAATAAAGTAATATATTTAATGCCAAAAGCGACGTTAATATTGTAATGAATATGATAACCGCGACAGCATCTTTAATTTTAAAACCTTCTTCCCAAACGATATTCTGCGTCGTTCCGTTATATCCGCGCAGCACCATAGATTCATAAACCGCTATAGAACGGTCATATGTCCTGATAACGGTTGACCCAATCAATTCGCCAAAAGATTTTAAACTTCGCGCTAAGCCGCTATACCCAAGGCGAACTCGTTGCGCATCTCTAATAGTTAGCGCATCTTCCAGTAAAACAAATATATAGCGGTAAGTAAGCATGGCTACCTCGATCCAGGTATCAGGCACTTTAAACCACCGGGCTGCGTTAAGCAGCCTATTTACAGGCGTAGTCATGGACAAGAATACGATTAAAGATACGGCCCCGAGTGCCTTAGCCACGATTAAAAAACCCTGCATCAGGGGCATGGCAAAAAAGAAAACCTGTATAAGAAAAATCGTACCGGCTATGCTTAAGGGAGTGGCTAATCTCCATAGAATAATTTTTACCGGAATCCTGATGCCTAAAAGGAAAACTACGGATAAACAAAGCGCGGTTAGCGGCGCGTAAAACTGGCGTGATGAGATTACTATAATTATCGCCGCGGCCACATAAAGCATCTTTACTCTGGCATCCGCTTCCGTCAAATAGTTTTTCTTCTGTGCAAAAGAATCACTAAATATATCAGCGCGCATTGTCAGTCCTTTTTTCAACGAAAAGTTGACGCCAATAAAAACCCAAAACAAATCCACCCGCTATTCCTGCTAAAAGAAAAACAAAAAGCAATAAATCGCCCTGGTCGGTATTGATAAAAGGCGTCCAGGCGGCCCTTCCATGTTCTTTGGCAACCTTCTCTACCACGCTCTCATCTACGCCGCCCCACTTAGTTTCTTGCGCAAGCGCAAGGTGGCTATTTGCGGACAAAAGTAATGATATCAACAGAATGCCAACGATCTTCGCCCCGGTTTGCGTGATATGTTTTACATTCTTTTTTATCACTCCCAGGGAAATTAAAATATCCGGCCTTCTTTTGGCTACAAAAACTATCATACCCCCGGTCAAGAACCCCTCAAGTATACCCAGGGGGAGTTGAGTAGGAATAAATGCGGTAAGTATAGCGCAAAAAAGAGGGAACATCGGTTTCGTTCCATGAAGAGCCGAGGCTAATTCAAATGAAGTTATAGTATAGGTGGCCCAATCAGCCAATAGCCCGGCTATAAACCCAGAAATAAATAAAGAAACCCTAAATTTTCTTAATATCTTAAATGCGGCGAAAGCGGCAAAAGAGCCGGCTATGCCCATAGATACGATATCCGCGCCCCAGGTAGTTATCCCGCCATGTGCCAAAAATAGGGCCTGGATAAGAAGCGCGATAGAAGTTATAAATATGCTCATGATCGGCCCGATTAAAATCGCCGATATGCCTGTTCCCGCAGGATGGGAACAGGTCCCTGCGGTTGGTACCGGTACCGGCATACATGAGATAACAAAAATAAGCGCTCCCATCATGCCTAAAAGAGGTTTAAAGCTTGGGATCATTTTTGATTTCTTTTTTATATCAACAATACCTTTTATGAGGAAGGGAATCGCTGCCAGGCACCAAACAGTTGCCCATTTAAGAGGCAGAATCCCTTCTGAAATATGCATTGCCCAGGCCGGACGTGTAAATACGAATAAATACCCAATGGCAATTAAAACTAAGACCGATATTATTTTACGCATCTTACTCCTTCTCTCTTTTGGCTATCTTTAACAACGCATTAACGCAGGCCGCGGCTGCGCTGGATCCTCCATACCTGCTCCGATTGGTAATATACGGGATCTTTAAAGTACGTAATTTTTTCTTGGACTCTTTGGCTCCCACAAATCCTACGGGCAGCCCTATTATCAAGGAAGGTTCTGCTCTTCCTTTACTGACCATGTCGCAAACTTCGAATAACGCAGTCGGGGCATTGCCTATAACCACGATCCCGCCGTTAATCGATTTACAGGCTTTTCTCATGGCCAATATGGAGCGGGTGATATTCAACCGGGAAGCCTGCTTTGCGACACCCTTGTTATCGATAAAACAGATAACCCTGCCTCCGAAACCGGATAATATTTTTTTATTTATACCGGCTTTGACCATGTTTGCGTCCGCAACAATATTCTTTCCCTTCTTTATCGCTGTCACGGCGGCCCGTATCGCTTTTGGGTGGAAGAGAATGTCTTTTGCGTAATTAAGGTCACTCGTAGCGTGGATCACTCTAGCCGTGACCTCTTTCTGGGGTCGCGCTAATTTTACATCCGCCAAATACTTGTCGACTATCCGGAAGCTTTTTAATTCAATCTCTTTAGGGCTGGTGATTATCTGCACTATGCAAGGGTCTCCTCTATTATATCCGCAACAATATCGGCGATTCTTATATCCTCGCCCAGGTTTTTAGTATATATGAATTTGGTTTTAGGATATTTAGTTTTTTCTTTTTTGATTAAACGGGGAATATCCCGGGTTACATGGTTGCCGTTAAAAAGGAAAAAAGGGATTATGATCAGCGTTTGACAACCCCGCGCTATCAGATTTTTTATGCTCTGTGCCAGGTCGGGCCTGAAAGATTGAAGATAGGCGGGGACTATGGTGTTCACCCCCGTCTTCTGCCTGATCGCCCTGACGGTCCTATCCAGGCTGGCATTCGCCTTTTTTAATTTACTTCCGTGACTAAGCACTATGACGCCTTTCTTCCCGCTTTGCAACACTCGCCTCCGATATTTACTCTTACTGATCAAATTAAATATATCGTCTGTAACTTTTCTTTTATGGATCCAATTACAGGATTCGCAGGACCATATGCCCTTCTTGTATTTAGATGAATATACATGGTTACCTTTCTTTTCATCCAGACACGGATAAAACGGACAATAGCAGAATGTGCAATCTTCCAACCCTGTATGGCACGGAAAAAACTTACAAGCCTTGTTTAATCTTTTAACCATGGCTTACCCCGTTGGGAAGCCCATTATTTCTAACGGGGTTCATTTTAAATTGTCTGCAACGATCGATAAAATTTTTAGCAAATTCCCTATTGGCGGCAAAATGCAGATGCGCATAGCTGGCCAATACGTTTCTTCCTATCAAGCCGTCATAAAACACATTATTTTTATCTTTTATTATTTTATAGGCAAAAGGCAGGTCCTTGGGGACATCCGTAAGACGCGACCAGTGAAACATATGAGCCCTGGACCTGTCGCCTTGTTTACCTAATATATTATCTTTAATAACCCGGACATTCACATAGCCCATCCTATGGAGCCTGTCACCCATGCTCACCGAACACTTGAATACACCGACCATAGAAAATATTCTCTTTTTGAAATCCATAATACTCTCAACCAGGTACATCAATCCGCCGCATTCGGCATAAATGGGCAGCCCTGATTCTGCTTTATGATAAATCGACCACCTGAGGCTCTTATTCTTCGATAGGCCGGAAGCAAAAATCTCCGGGAATCCGCCTCCTATATATAAACCATCAACACCTTTCGGTAGCTCCCTGTCTTTTAAGGGACTGAATGCGACTATATCTGCCCCCAAGTGACTTAATATATCCAGGTTATCCTGATAATAGAAATTAAAGGCCGCATCCTTTGCAATGGCTATCCTCACGCGGCTTTTAAGCGGTTCTTTTTTAAATATTACCTCTTTTGCGCATGAAATCGACTTTGCCTGCTGTCCTATCTTAAGCAGTCTTGTTAAATTTATATTGGCCTCGACGAGTTTCGATAGCTTTTGGCAAAAACCATGTTGCAGTTTCTTCTCCTCAAGAGGGACCAGCCCTAAGTGCCTTTCGGATAATTTTAGATTAGCGTCTCTGGGCAAATAACCAAGTACCGATATTCCCGCCTTTTTCTCAATAGCCGCTTTTATATAATTATAATGATTTATACTCGCTATATTATTCAAAATAATACCCGCTATGTTTACATTTTTATCAAATTTCTTATAGCCCAAGGCTGTGGCTGCGGCGCTTCTCGATAAAGAGCGCGCATCTAATACAAGGATAACCGGACAATTAAGTATCTTCGCCAAATGAGCAGTTGAACCAAGTTCGGTATCTTTTAAGCCGTCGTATAAGCCCATGACGCCTTCTATGACAGAAAGGTCGGCATCTTCGGCCCGCCTTTTAAATAACTCTATAATTGTGTTTTTAGAGAGCAGCCAGCTATCGAGATTTCCACACATCTTACCGGAAGCCTCGGAATGATACGTAGGATCGATATAATCGGGACCGGCCTTGAAAGCCTGCACATTCACGCCCCTCTTCTTCAAGGCTGAAATTATCCCCAGGGTTAAGGTTGTCTTCCCTACCCCGCTATGAGTACCCGCAATGATAATTCTCGGTAGATTCATCTTCCCAGCGCGCTTCCTGCGCAAGCCATTAAAAGCACTCCGACAATTAAAAATAATGCCGATGAAATATAAGAGATTTTTATGCTATCTTTAATATGGCCGATCTCCAATGCATTGATATTATCGCCTATAAATGGTTTTTCAACGGGCCTGGAGTTATAAAAATTTAAACCGCCTAATCGGACTCCCAGCGCCCCTGCAACAGCGGCCTCAGGTATTCCGCTGTTCAGGCTGGGATTCTTCCTGCCGTCCCTTCTGGCTATCTTCCATGAATTTAACATGTTCTTGCCCGCAAATAGACTGGCAAGCGGCAAGAACAGTATAGACAGTCTTGCCGGTATGAAATTAACTAAAGTATCTATCTTTGCACAGGCCCAGCCGAAATCCTTATATTTGTCGTTTTTGTACCCGACCATTGAGTCTAAAGTGTTTACCGCCTTATATGCTAATGCTAAAGGAGCTCCGCCAATAAATGCATAAAAAAGAGGAGAGATTACGCCATCCACAATATTCTCGGCTACCGTCTCAACCGTAGCGCGGACAACCTCTTGATCTTCCAAATTATCCGTATCTCTCCCGACAATTAAACTTAATTTTATCCGCGCTGAAATTATATCTTTTTTCTCCAGTGAATGATAAACATCCGCACTTTCTATATCCAGGTCTTTGGCAGCCAGCGAACTATAGATAATAAGGATAGAAATTATCGAGCCCAAGTATCTGTTAACGGAATATGCTCCCCTGATAATAATAAAGCCGAGGCACCAGGTCACACCAATGACCGATATGGCAAGAATGACCCCTCCTATCCGCTCATTCCTGAATACTTTCCTTAAAACAGGCTCCAGCTTTTTTATCATCCAGCCTATGCCTTTTACAGGATGCGGGAGCCATCGTGGATCACCCAAAATCAAATCTAAAATATAGGCAAGCGCGATTTCAATGGCCACCAGATCAAACCTTTACTATATCGTATAGTGATTTCATATTAATATTTCCCCGTAACAGTTGGGCGAGCTTATCAAATTCCCCATCCGGATCAAAATAAATATTTTGAGGCAATTTCTGCCAACCCTTACTTTGCCGTATTGTATTTAAAAATTCTCTTCTGAAAACGTCCGCATCAAACAAGCCATGAATATATGTCCCTAAAACACGGTTGTCTTTACGGCGGAAGCCGTCAAAGCATTTTATTTTCTTACCGTTACGCTCTAAAATCTCGAAAAACGGCCTGGGGCTCCCTTTACAGCCGGAAAGACCGTGATGGATCTCATATCCGGAGATTTCTGCTCCTGAAGACATATCCTTTGCTTTTACCCTGCTTAAAACCTTATCTTTAGCAAGGTAAGTATTAACCGGTAATAATCCCAGTCCCTCTATATTCCTGCCATTTGATTCCAAATGATGCTTATCGGATATATTTTTGCCCAGCATCTGGTAACCGCCGCATATTCCCAGTAAAAATGCCGAAATGTTGGAACTGATGTGCGAAATGATCTTTTCCGCGAGACCGCTCACTTTAAGATAACGCAGATCTGAAATGGTATTCTTTGTGCCTGGTATGATAATTAAGTCCGGGGCATTCAGTTGTGCCGAATTTTTTACATACCGCAGCATCACATCGCCTTCTTTTTCTATAGCGTCGAAATCAGTAAAATTTGATATGTGCGGCAGCTGGATCACGGCTATATCCATATATTTACCATTTGTACCGCGTCTGCCCCCCGGCAGCCTTTCGTCAAGAGAAACGGAGTCTTCCTCCGGTATCCTTATATCTTTAAAATACGGGACAACTCCCAGGACTTTAATGCCAAGACGCCTTTCTAAAAATTTTACGGCCGGCAATAGAAGCGATTTATCGCCGCGGAATTTATTGATAATGATACCTTTAATCATTTTTCTCTCTTCTTTATTCAATAATTCTAATGTGCCTACAAGCCAGGCAAAGACGCCCCCTTTATCGATATCGCCTACTAAGATTACAGGCGCGTTGGCATGTCTGGCCATCTTCATGTTTACAAGATCGTGTCTCTTTAAATTTATTTCTGCAGGGCTGCCGGCTCCTTCGATAACAACAATATCATACGCGCGACTAAGTCTCGCAAAAGATTGCTTTACCACATTTTTAAACTTCTTTTTATGCTTTATATACTCCGCGGCCTTCATATTCCCATAGGGCTTACCTCTGACGATGATTTGTGAACCAATATCGCTTGTAGGCTTGATCAGGATCGGATTCATATCTACGCTGGGTTCTATCCGGCAGGCCGCAGCCTGGCTTGCCTGGGCGCGGCCGATCTCGCCCTCTTCTTTTGTTACAAAAGAATTTAACGCCATATTCTGGGCTTTAAAGGGGCATACCCTGTAGCCATCCTGTAAAAATATCCTGCACAGGGCGCTGACTATAACGCTTTTTCCTACCCCAGAGCCCGTTCCGCAGATTTGCAGCGTTTTTGCTCTCTTCATCGAATGGCCTTTTTGATACTGCTTATAAGACGATTGTTATCCATTCTTCTTCTTACCGCCACGCGGAAGAATCTGCCGTTTAAGCCCCTGAAGTTGCCGCAGTCTCTGATATAAATGCCATCTCGCAATAACCGCCGTTTTAATCCTCCGCAATCACGGATAGACGCATCCTGAAGCTTGCATAAAATAAAATTCGCGGATGACGGGTAGGCCTTCAGCCCTTTTATATTGTTTAATGCTTCTGACATGTACCGCCGTTCTTCGGAAATAAATACAGGTGTTTTTTTCATATAGGCTCTATCCTTGATGGCTTCTTTTCCCGCAAGCTGTGCCAGGATATTCACGTTCCAGGGGTATTGAAAACCGGCTATTTTCTTTATAATATTTTTATGAGCTACGGCATATCCCAGCCTCAAGCCCGGCATGGCAAAGAATTTGGTCAGAGATCTTAATACTATTAAATATCCGCTCTTTACCGCCTCTTTTACGATACCTGATGCCGCCGCTTCTTTTGTAAATTCGATAAATGCCTCGTCGAGTATCAGCGTGGTTTTACGTTTTTTGCACAAGTACGCAATGCGCAGGACTTCATCGGCATTCAGCAAAGAGCCCGTAGGATTATTCGGGTTGCACAGGAAAAGGGCGCAGCATTGTTTTAATGCGTCGGCTATTTTTGCCGGATCAACTTTAAAATTATCTCTTTCATCTGTATTTAAAAAAACTATTTTCGAATTATTTGCCTTTAACGCAAGTTCATACTCGCTGAATGTCGGCACAGGGATAATGGCCCTTTTTATTTTAATCGCCCTGGGAATAAGGTGGATCAACTCTATAGAACCATTCCCAATAACAACATTCTCCGGCTTTACATTATTAAGCAGGGCCAGCCTGTTTTTCAATCTTTCCGATGAGGGGTCAGGATAGGACAATACGGCGTCTGTGCTTTTGGAAATAATGCTTGCTACCCTCCCAGGCAGACCCATAGGATTTATGTTGACACTAAAATCGAGTATATTCGATCTTAAACAGTCGCCGCCGTGATTTCCATGTGTCATATATTGCAATTGACCAATATCAAGCAGAACAAAAGTGCCGAGACCTCGGCAATTTCGTTTGCCGCGCCGATTGTGTCCCCTGTCATCCCGCCGATTTTTCTTTTCGCATATTGTATAAATAAAAATATAGTAACTGATAAAAGAGCCGTCAGGACAATGCCTTTTATGCCCATTAAAAACCAGTTTAAAATCAGTGTAAATACGGCTCCTGCAAATATATCGGCCCTCTTCGCGTATTTTACAAAATATTTTGCCTTACCTTCGTCACGCGCATACTTGGACACAGAGCACGCAAATGCCTGGAGCCATCTGGCGGATACGGCCGCCGCCAACAAAATCTTCCATAAGTCTTCCGGATGGATACTCGCTATTATCGCAAATTTAAAGAGCAAAAGCAGCGCAATACCTGCCGCGCCCATCGTTCCAATGCGGCTGTCGCGCATTATTTTTAAAATATCCTCTTTAGAGCGCTTCCCGTAAAAACCATCGCAGGTATCCGCAAAACCGTCCAGATGGATTGCGCCGGTTATCACTACCCACACAATAAGAATCAGGGCGCTTCCGACTAAAGGCGGAAAAGATGTTGAAATAAAAGCTATGCCTGCAAGAAGGGTGCCCAATAAGAGGCCTATGACAGGAAAATAAACGAGGGATCTGCCAAAATCCCCGTCTTCTATCTTTCCTTTAATGCTAACGGGAAGGATGGTCAGAAACTGCAAGGCTATCAGAAATCGCGTCTTCATTTTTTTTCGGAAACACCGGCATTCTCAAAAGTCGCCATCTCATTCAATATCTTGGTGCCGGCCTCGATAATATTCATAGCCAGTGCGGCACCGGTCCCTTCCCCCAAACGTAAGCTTAAATCAAGGATGGGCTTAAGCCCTAAAAATTCAAGCGCTTTTTTATGCCCCTGCTCTACAGAGCAATGCGCGGCTATCATATAGTCTTTTGTCTTAGGCTCTATTTTATATGCTATCAATGCGGCCGCTCCGGAAATAAATCCATCTATAACCACGGGTATCCTGTGCTCCGCGGCAGCCAGTATTACTCCCGCCAATCCGCCTATCTCAAATCCGCCCACTTTAGATAAGATATCTATGCCATCTTCCGGATTTGGCTTATTTACTTTTAGAGCCTCTTTTATAGCGTTGATTTTACTCTTTAGGGTTTTATCATCGACCCCGGTACCCCTGCCTGTCACATCTTCCACATCCCTGCCGGTAATAACAGAGACTATGGCGCTTGAGGGAGTAGTATTGCCGATCCCCATGTCTCCCGTTCCAACAATATCGATTCCATTTATCAGCTCTGCTTTGAACGCCTCTATACCATTTTCAATGGATTTAACAGCCTCGTCTTTTGACATCGCGGGACCTTTTGTCATATTCTTTGTACCGCGATTTACCTTTTTTATAATGAGAGCCGGATCATTTTTAAGATCGCAAGCAACTCCCATATCGATGACAACAACTCTCGCGCCCGCGTGCCTGGCGAGCACGTTTATGCCCGCTGTGCCATTTAGAAAATTATATACCATCTGAGGGGTAACTTCCTTGGGAAACGCGCTAACATTATTTTCAACAACGCCATGATCCCCGGCCATCGTAAATATAACCTTGCGTGCCAGCTTCGGGTTTCTGGTTTTGGTTATTTCCACAACCTGCTTGGCCAGATCTTCCAGCCTTCCAAGGCTTCCTTGGGGCTTCGTCAGATTATCTAATCTCTTCTGTGTTTCTTCAGATAACGAATCATCAATTTTCTTAATTCTCGATATTGTTTCATTCAATAATTTCATATGCCCGCCTATTTTATGCTTACCGGTATCCCTGCATGCATCATAATAACCTCATCGGCCCGTGCCGCTATTACCTGATTCGCCATTCCGATCAGGTCGCGGAATCTCCTCGATAGCGCGTCGCCGGGTACTATGCCTTCTCCCACCTCGTTTGATACTATGATAACGATGCCTGCTTTAGCTTTGGATACACTGTCGCAGAGCTTTTTTATTCTTTTTTCTATCGCGCTATCATTCATATTGGTCATTAAAAGATTAGAGATCCATAACCCGAGACAATCGATTAGCGCTACGCGATATACCGGCTTCAGCCCGTCAAGGATATCGCATATGTTTACAGGCTCCTCAATGAGATCCCAGCCCTTCGGCCTTGAAGTCTTATGCAGCCGGATTCTATTCTTCATCTCCTCATCTGACGCGGTAGCAGTCGCGATAAATACAGTCTTTTTATTAATAGTTTTTGCAAGCGCAACAGCATGCTGGCTCTTACCGCTTCGCGCACCGCCTAAAATAAAGGTCATATTACTCATCGCTGCCCCTAAGATGCCCGATGTCGTTGAATTTTATCAATCTGAGTTTTCCTCTTTTATGTTCTACCATGGTAACGCTCGCAGGCGATGGGACACAGCTCCAAAAGTTCCCGCTCCTTGATATACCGTTCACAAATATACCTATCACTCCGCCGTGGCAAACAACGGCAATCGTCTTATCGGGATTAGATTTTACTATCTTCCGCAGGGCATTCCCGACCCTCTTTTTAAAAACACCCATAGGCTCTGCGTTAGGAATTCTATTTTTGAAAGAATTTTTTATCCATTTCTTGTAGATAATCGTATATCTTTCCATGATGTCTTGATGGCGCAACCCTTCAAGAACGCCGAAATTAATTTCACGCAACCCCCGGTCTATAATTATTTTTCTTTCTTTAAAAAGTATGCGAGCGGTTTGTGTAGCGCGTTTTTGATTACTGCAATATATTTTATCGAACCTATCGATATCGAGCCCTTTGGATAGCAGCTTAACCTGAGACTTGCCTTCATTGCTTAATCCTATATCTTTGTGGCCGCAGTAACGCTTTTGTTTATTCCACCTGGTTACGCCATGACGTATCAAAATCAACCTTGTCATAAATATTTTCTTAAAATATTCCTGTTATTTTATTGCGAGATCAAGCGTCGTAAGCGTGCCTTTATCCCATTTGTCCCACAAATACGCGTCTTCTTTATTATCGGCGATTAATCTAAACGCGTATTTGACCTGCTCTTCATAGAGTCCGCAAAACGCGCCTCTTGAAGCCATCGAGCCGTTTATAGCCCACGCTTCGGCAGGGCACGGCGAACCGCAAAAATGACGGATAGCGCAGCGAGAACATGGCTCAATATCCTCAACGCGCCTGCCTGTAACAGATTTGAATGGCGCGGTTTTTAGGACGTTTCGGACATTATCCCTGAAGATATTGCCGCCCATAAATTTCTTTATCCCTATAAATTCGCTGCAAGGAAACATGTCTCCTCTGCTCGAAATCGCAAAAAAACATCTGCCGCCCCCGCATGGCGAAATATCACACATAAGCCGCCGTGCCGTGGGCGCGAGAATGCTTATCAAGATATTCGCGAAATTAGCGATTACCAGTTTGCGGCCGGTCTGCTGATAAAGCTCGTAAGCGCGATCCAGGGCTTTCAGGTAAAATTTCGCCGATTCCTCGTCCGACGGTTTTTGTCTGCGTCCGCCGGGAAGAGTACATCGGACAGGGTTAAGCATGCAAGTGGGCACTTCCAGGCCATGAAAAAACTCGACTATCTTTGCCTGGTAGGGCATATTTTCTTTCGTTACGGTGCATATGACCGAATAATTATGATACCCTTTAAGCCTGTCTATCGCCTGTAAAACTTTTTGGGAAACGCCTTTACCGCTCCAGTCCCGGCGTAATCTGTCGGCTACACCATCTACGTGGCCGTCCAGAGAAAGGCCTATGCTTATGCCTCTTGAAGTCAAAAATTCTGTCGTTTCAGCGTCCAAAAGCGTTCCATTGGTTTGAACACCAAAACGAAAGTCCTTCTTAAATTTGTCTATCGCGGTAAAAACGGCTTCTTTATTAAGCAGGGGTTCCGCCCCATGAAAAATAATCTGAGGCATCTGGCCCTTTAATAAAGTGGATTTAAAATAATCCTTAAGAATCCCCAGGGCTTTCAAAATCTTTTGGACGGGCATATTTGAGCCGCTTTTACGCAGATCTGCGGGAATGTAGCAATAAGAACAATTCAAATTACATTTGTCTGTAGGATTAAAATATACGGCTGAGGGATTTAATCCAAACCGTAAGGTGTTCATTTCGGCATAAAAAGCCTTCGCCTTCTTGCGGTATCCGTTTAAAACAGAAGAATTTTCCAGCGCGGCGGATAGCTTATCTTTTCTTACCAATGCCCAAAATGCCGTATCGGCGGAAACTAAACAAGCATAGTCCCTATGGCCGATGTCTATGGGCTGAATAGTATCTCCCTCGCCCATATTAAAATTAGTCTGAGTCTTCATGGTGTTTTATCTTTGTGAATTAAGACTTGCTCCCTTTATTCAATAACACATAATGCGACAAACCTGTGCCGTTAGCTTTACATTTCTTACGGCTGGCTATAATGCTTTTCTTTATTTTGCTCGCCTTTTTCTCCATATCATTCACCTCCTTTATATTTTATGGTTCCATGAAATAAAAAGCCCCGCGACTGAAAAACAGTGCGGGGTATGTTCCCTGGTTTTACAAAACCCGTATACAGCGGCATTATTCACGATGCCTTGATATATAGGTAGGTCTTCTGACTGCCCAGCCCTTTTTAACTGCCTTCCCATTCCAGAAATAATAGAATAGTGGCTTTATTGTTAAAAAGGCTCCTTTTCTAAAAACAAGAAAAGGGCTGAGCTACAGCGGCGGGACCGTTTCCGTTTTCCCGCCAGATTCGCTCAAACAAATCTAAGCGGCGGGACTGGAATTCCCTTTTAAGCTCTCTCGAGCACCTATACAGTTCAATGTGTCAAAGAATAAATTAGATTATAGCGCATTGCTCTAAAACGTCAAGTAAAATTTTTCCTACGCCTTTTCGATCTCCTTCAAGAATTCTACGGATTTGAGGCGGCGTTCGATGTGGTAATCTAAGAATTTTCGCAGGATAGACTCGAGCTCTTTGCCGACAACGTTTGCGACCTTGATACGCTCAACTTTCTCAAACGGAAGTTCGCGTATATGCTCGATGAACTTAACGGTTCCCGCCATTATCGGCAGCGCGTTTTTGTCTTTATCTATGCAGGTTTTACATATAAGCCCTCCATGCGCGACGCTGAATTTAGCTCCCGGTTCGGGCTTGCTGCCGCAATACGCGCAAGCATTAAGCGTGGGCATAAGGCCTATAAGACCCAGCAATTTGATCTCGAATATTCTTGCGACTCTTTTGGCGCTTGCCTGGCTCGACAAAAGCGTTAAACTATTCAGGAGAAGCCCGAAGATTTCTTGGCTTTTTTCTCCCAGGCCCGTTACGGAATCAAGAAGCTCTATTATGTAATTAGCGTACGCGAGACGCTCCAAAGATTGCCTTACCGGATAGAAAAATTCAAGCAGGTCGCACTGGGATATCGTAAAGACATCCGCCTTTTTTCTCTCATAGAACACTATCTCATCATGCGCGAATACCTCAAGGCTTCCCCCGCCATACTGCGCGTGCGGACCGCGCACACCACGCACTATCCCTTTTATCTTGCCGAAATCTTTTGTAAATAAAGTGACTATCAGGCTGGTTTCTCTTAGGTCCTGCCGCCTTATTACTATGGCTTCAGATTTCTGGATAGGCATAATTTAACGCAGCAGCTGAAATACGAGCGTCGTTACCAATACACCCAATATACCGCCCGCGACAACTTCCCGTATTGTGTGGATAGAAGATTTTATCCTGTGGCGCGCTATCAGGAACGCCATCACAAAAGCCAGTATTATGACTATCGCGTTGTGGGTAAGAAACGCTATGATAGTCCACATTGAAAATGCTATGGCCGTGTGACCCGACGGCATGCCTCCGCGCATCGGCGTCCCGCTATGCAATACTATCTTGCCGAATATAGTAACGGCCAGCACAACTATAATCGAAATAAATGTAAGATGCCAGGGACTCCTGCCTATCCTCATTATTCCATCTTCCACGCTAAACGGAAGCCTGCCCGCGAATAACAGGTAGCCAACTATCGCAGCGTTTATAGCGGTCAACAATACCGCGCCCGCCGAAACGTCTTTTATGATCCTCGCGATGGGGTGGTATTCCATCTGCACTATAATATCTACAACCAGTTCCACCGCCGTATTGATCATCTCCGCCGATAGGACCAGTGTGATCGTAAGAGCGAGTATCATCAATTCATTGGGCGTAAAATTAAAGAATATTCCCAAGAGCAAAATCAATATAGCCAAAAGGAAATGGATGCGCATATTCCTCTGGGTCTTGATAACGTAGAAAAAACCTTCTATCGCGGCGTTAAAACTTTCGAAAAGCTTGACTTGGCGCATAGTATTTTTAATATCCTGTTCTCTTTTGCCGACATCTTCTTCTTTTCGCGCGCAGTCTCATCATCGTAGCCGAAAAGATGCAGAATGCCGTGTATTACGTACAAAATTATCTCTTCTTCGAATAATGTGCCGAAGACTTTTGAATTCTTAAGCGCGGTATCGGACGATATTAATATCTGTCCGCACTCTCCAAGATCAAAACTTAACACATCCGTAGCCCTGTCGCTATGCTTATACTTCTTATTAACCGGTTTTATAGCTTTATCGCTTAAAAAAACTATATCCAGCTTTGTATCGCGCGGTTTACCTAAAATCTCCAGAATTTCTACACCGATTCTTTTTATAAGCGGCTCGTTAAGGCTGAACTTTTTATTCGCATTTTTTACAACAACCCCAGACACCCTGTGCCCGGTCCTGTTCTTACTCATGCCCTTGACCGCTCGTATGCCTTTATTATCTTTATGGTCTTTTCCATTATCGCTTTATCTTGATACCCAGCTCATTCAGCTGTTTTTCATCTACTACAGAAGGAGCGCTTGTCACAGGACAAAATGCCTTCTGTGTCTTCGGGAAGGCAATGACATCCCTTATCGAGTCGCTTCCGGTAAATATCGCCATCAGCCGGTCGAGTCCGAACGCCACGCCGCCATGCGGAGGCGCGCCGTATTTGAACGCGTCCAGCAGGAAGCCGAACCTTGATTTCGCGTCTTCATCGCTTATGCCTATGGTCTTAAATATCAGTTCCTGCATCTTTCTGTCGTGTATCCTTATGCTCCCTGAACCGAGTTCCATACCATTCAAAACCAAATCATATGATCTTGACCGCGCGAAGTGCAGGTCTTTACCTTTTTCCAGAAGAGGTATATCTTCAGAGTGGCATGAAGTAAACGGATGATGCTCCGACTCCCATCTCTTCTCTTCATCATTGTATTTAAATAGCGGGAAGTCCACTACCCACAGGAATTCAAACCGCTTTTCATCGATAAGTCCCAGCTTTTTTCCCAGGAATTTTCTCAAATTTGCCATTGAGTCGAACACCGTTTTTTCGGAATCGGCGACTATGAATATCATGTCTCCGTCTTCCGCGCAGAGCACCTCTTTTATTGAAGATAACTCCTCTTTTGTGAAAAATTTATCGATCTGCGATGCCAGGGCGCCTTTTTCGGCTTTGAAATTAGCCAGCCCTTTAGCGCCGTATTTTTTCACAAGCTCTATCAATTCATCGACCTGGCCCCTGGAATAAGAGCCGCATCCCTTGGCATTTATGGCTATTACCTTGCCGCCCTTCTTTATAACTTCGTGGAATATTTTGAACTGACAATTCTTCACGATATTGGTTATCTCCACGAGTTCCAGTCCGAATCTTGTATCGGGCTTATCACAGCCAAACCTCGCCATCGCTTCGGAATAGCTCATTCGCGTGAATGGAGTCTTTAGATCAACCCCTATCGCGCCTTTGAATATCTTTTTCATCAATCCTTCGGATAGCTCGAATATGTCCTCTTCGGTAACGAATGACATTTCAATATCGAACTGCGTAAACTCGGGCTGCCTATCCGCCCTCAAATCTTCATCGCGGAAACATTTCGCTATCTGAAAATACCTATCCAGCGACGATACCATAAGCAGCTGTTTAAATAGCTGCGGCGATTGAGGAAGAGCGTAGAACATGCCGGGATTAAGCCTTGACGGGACAAGATAGTCGCGCGCGCCTTCTGGTGTTGATTTGGTAAGTATAGGTGTCTCTATTTCTACAAAATTCCTTTCGTCAAAATAGTCACGGGCAAGTTTACAGACCTTGTGTCTTAATCTTAAATTCTTCTGCATAGAAGGCCGTCTTATGTCAAGGTATCTGTATTTTAATCTCGCTTCTTCGGATATATTTATCGCGTCCGTGATCTCAAACGGCGTGGTCAATGATTTATTGAGTATCTCCAGCGATTGTGCCCGGATCTCTATCTTGCCGGTAGGTATCTTGTCGTTATTTGTGCCTTCGGGCCTTGACTCAACAATCCCTTCGACCATTATCACGAATTCAGAGCGTAGATTTTCCGCTTCTTTATGGACCGCGGGATGTGTTTTAGGGTCGAATACTATCTGGGTTATACCGTAGCCATCCCTTAGATCTATAAATATCAGGCTTCCATGATCCCTGCGGCTTCCTACCCATCCGCAGAGCCTGGCGGTCTTGCCTATAGTTTTTTCATTCAATTCACAGCACGTATGCGTTCTTAACATTTCTATTCCTTTACCTTTTCCTTTATTGTAGTTATGATTTCGTCAAACTTTACCGCGGTCTGCTCTTTCGTATTCATATTCCTTAAGGCGGCTTCGCCTTTGGCTATCTCGTCTTCGCCGACTATCAGGACAAATTTCGCGCCCGCTCCATCGGCGGCCCTCATCTGCGCTTTCAGCGACTTGCCCTCAAAATCCATATCGCAGGAGACGCCGTCCTTTCTCAAATCATTTAAAAGTTCGAATGCTTTTGAATGAGCGGCCTCACCTATTGTAGCGATAAAAACATTTAACTCTTTCTTTGCCGCGGCCTCTTTAAGGACTATCATCATCCTGTCTACACCCAACGCGAACCCGCATGAGCCGACATCCGGTCCGCCCATATCTAAAGATAAGTTGTCATATCTTCCACCCGCGCCTATCGCGTCTTTGGAACCTAAGCCTTCGTGTGTTATCTCAAAAACGGTCCTTGTGTAGTAATCCAACCCTCTTACAATATAAGGATCCAGTTCATAATTTATCCCTAAGCCACTTACAAGTTTTATAGCCTTATCAAAATGCGCTCTGCAATCGCTGCATATAAAGTCGGCCTCTTTGAATATTTTCCTGACAGATTCTCTGCAACCGTCATTTTTGCAATCAAGTACCCTTAAGGGGTTCATCTTTATCCTATTTTTACAATCATCACAAAGGTGCGCGCCCTTAGCGTCATCGAATGCGGATTTAAGCATCTTTGACAAATTCTTCTTATCTTCCTTACATCCAAGGTTATTTAATTTTATCTTATATCCGCTTATACCCGCACTATCCAACAGTCTGGCTGCAAGCGAAATGACTTCAGCGTCTATTGCAGGGCTTAGTGAACCTATGGCCTCGACGCCTATTTGATGAAACTGCCTTAAGCGTCCTGCCTGCGGCCTTTCAGCCCTGAAAAATGGGCCTATGTAATACAATTTCTGGAACTGTGATGCTTTATCAAGATTATTTTCAATATACGAGCGCATAATAGGCGCAGTGCCTTCGGGACGAAGAGATATATTCCTTTCTCCTCTATCCACAAAAGAGAACATCTCCTTACTCACTATATCGGTATCCTGTCCGATATTCTTTATAAATAGCGCGGTCTCTTCGATTATCGGCGTCCTGATCTCTTCGTAATTATAGAGATGCAATACGGCGCGCGCGGCTTTTTCTGTCTGCTGCCAAAGCGGCGCCTGGGACGGTAATATATCCTTGGTCCCGCGGATCGCTTTTATCACTTCATCACCTTCTTCTTCATTATCATTCCGGACTTAAAGGTAACTATTCTCTTTTCAGGAATCGGCACGGTTACGCCCGTCTTGGGATTTCTGCCCACCCTGGCCTTTCTCGTCTTCACTTTAAATATACCGAAATTACGCAATTCAACAGTCTCGCCCTTGGTAAGGGCCAGAACTATCTGGTCCAGCGTTTTCTGCACGACCTTCTTCACATCTATCTGTTTAATGCCGGTCTCTTCCGCTATCTTAAGTACTATCTCTTTTTTTGTCATTTAAAACCTCCCCGTAGCTTGTCTATAAAATTTTGCTCAAAAAACCTTTTGAAATACACGCCCGCAGGGCTGAACTGCTCCAGTCTTCTTTTATTATTCTTAAGCCTCTCCAGGATGCTGTTTAAAAAAACATACGAATCTCTCCAATCGGCTTCGACTTTTTTAAGATTATTTTCCGCCATAAAACGCACATTATCTATCTGTAATATGTCACTGACCGGATCGGTAAGTCTGGAATATGGGGCATACTTAAAATCGAGGCCGTTCTTCAATTCATCATACTTATTTTTTATCAGCCCTTTTGTTTCTAAAAATTTCGTCTCCTCTTCTTTGCTGATAGTATCTTTTGATACCACGCCTGAATATATGGAATGAAATTTCACCCAAAATTCGAGAAAGCCGCCTACTACCTTTATATCGGATTCGATTTTTTTATCAATCATAAGATATTGTTCTATAAGGAGTTATGATAACATTGCGAGGCAGCGATTGTCAATAAGATTTAGACCTTGAAATTCACTACGTCTCTACCCAGGACTTTTTCTATATCCCTGACCAAACCTTCATGAGGCTCTACCAACAACCCCTGGCTTGCGGATACCGTCGTGCGCTTCCCGTCCGGTTTTACAAAATTTAAATATACAGGAACGCGTCCAGGGTAGCGCGACAGGACTTTTTTCAAGTTCTCGAGGCTGTTTTTCTCCAGGCCCGCGGTCAATACATTAACAAGTATGGCTTTGGTATACTTTGCCCGGACGGAGTCGAGCGTAACTATTTCATTCGCTATTATCTTGGGCTCTTCCTCCCGCAGGCTTAGCCGTCCTTTGACAAACACTATCGCGTCCGGCTTGACAAGTCCGCCATGCTTCGCGAATGTCACGGGAAAGACCAGCACCCCTACCGTGCCGTTTAGATCTTCCAGCGTAACTATGGCCATCTTTTCATTGGTCTTTTTCGTTGTGGTAAATTTCGCGCTTGAAATTATCCCGCCTATAAGCACTTCATCGCCGTCATGCATATTTCTAAGCTGAGTGGTATTGCATGTAGAATAAGTATTGAGCATCTTCTCGAATCTGGCTAGCGGATGTTTTGTTATATAAAAGCCTATCATCTCTTTTTCCTGGGCGAGCAGCTGATTTTCCGGCCATTCCGGTATATTGGGTGTGTCTTGGAATGTCTTTTTAAAATTTTCCTGGTCCTCGAACTTTTCGAAGAATGACAACTGCCCATTGAGCCTGTCTTTATGCACATCTCCGGCCGCTTCAAGAGCCTTGTCCACCATCGCTGAAAGCTGTGACCTGAAGAGCCCCAGGGAATCCATCGCTCCGCACTTTATCAGGCTCTCTACAACCTTCCTATTAACGAGCCGCGGGTCCACCTTTCCGCTGAAGTCATATATAGATTTAAATTTTCCGTTCTTCTCGCGCATTTTGATTATCGATTCTATCGCGCCGTCTCCCACGTTCTTGATAGCGGCAAGGCCAAAACGAATAGAATCGCCCACTACTGTAAAGTTGGCGTAACTTTCGTTTATGTCCGGAGGCAGAATCTTTATTCCCATCCTGCCGGCCTCATTTATATAGATAGCTATCTTATCGAGGTTATCTTTTTCACTCGTTAGAAGTGCCGCCATGAACTCCACTGAATAATTAGCTTTCAGGTAAGCTGTCCTGAAACTTATCAGGGCATACGCCGTAGAATGGGATTTATTAAACCCGTAACCGGCAAAGTACTCTATAAGATTAAATACTTTTTCTGCGGTCCGCCTCTCTATTCTATTTTTTAGGCACCCTTCCACAAAGTGCTGCCTCATCTGAGCCATTACTTCGGGCGTCTTTTTAGCCATAGCACGCCTTAAGTTATCGGCTTGAGCCAGTGTAAACCCGGCAAGACTTGAGGCTATCCTCATCGCCTGTTCCTGATATAATATGACCCCGTATGTCTCTTTTAATATCGGCTCCAAGAGTTTATGGTCATATTTCATTTCAACTTCGCCGTGCTTTCTCTTCATGAAGTCATCCAGCATACCTGAACCTATAGGCCCGGGCCTGAAAAGCGCCAGAAGCGCTATTATATCCTCGAATTTTTCCGGTTTTAATTTCTTTAAAAGATCTCTCATCCCGGAACTTTCAAGCTGGAACACGCCTATAGACTCGGCATTGGCGAGCAACTTGTATGTCTTCCTGTCATCCGATGTAATCTTTGAAAAATCTATATCGGTATTTTTTGTGCGTTTTATTATCTTTATCGCTTCACTTATTACCGTAAGAGTCCTTAAACCCAATAGGTCCATCTTAAGCAGTCCTATCTTCTCAAGGGAAGTCATTGGATATCCGGTAGAGATCTGCCCATCCTGGGTTTTGTAAAGAGGCGCGTGATTAACCAGGCCCTTTTCGCTTATTACGACTCCGGCGGCATGGGTGGAAGCATGGCGGGTAAGCCCCTCGAGGACTAAAGACGCGTCTATCAACCGGGTTATCTTAGGATCAGTCCTATATAAAGTCTTTAGCTCCGGTTCCTGTTCTATAGCGTGTTCTAAAGTTATATTAAGTTCGGTCGGGACCAGCTTCGCTATTCTGTCAACATCTCCATAAGCCATGCCCAGCGCCCTGCCCACGTCCCTGATAACCGCCTTTGCCATCATCGTTCCGAATGTTATTATCTGAGCGACATTTTCCTTGGAATATTTCTTTACGACGTAATCTATTACCTCGCCGCGCCTTTCATAGCAGAAGTCTATATCTATATCCGGCAGGCTTATCCTTTCGGGGTTTAAGAACCTTTCGAAGAGAAGGTCGTATTTTAGAGGATCTATATCGGTAATGCCCAGCGCGTAACTTACTACGCTGCCCGCGGCGCTGCCCCTTCCCGGCCCGACAGGTATGGAGTGCTCTTTAGCGTAATTTACAAGATCCCAGACTATCAAGAAGTAGCTTGGATAACCGAAGTTTTCTATAATCTTTAGTTCGTGTTCAACGCGGTGAATTATGGCTTTGTCTATATTCTCATAGCGCCTCTTTAAACCTTCCTGCACAAGATCCCGAAGATATGATTCGCGCGTCTTTCCTTCCGGCACTTTATATTGAGGCAGGTGCACCGATTTAAAATTCAATTCGAGGTTACATTTTTCCGCTATCGCAACCGTATTCTTCAGCGCTTCAGGGATCGTACTGCCGAATGTCCGGGCCATATCATTATAGGATTTAAAATAAAATTCGTCAGTCTGCAACCTCATCCTGTTAGGATCATCGATGTTTGTTTGTGTCTGTATACACAAAAGAAGGTCGTGCGCTCTCGAATGATCCCTTTCTATATAATGGACATCGTTTGTGGCAACGAGCCCTAAAGACAATTCTTTGGACATCTTTACAAGCTCTGTATTGACCGCATCCTGTTCGGGTATGCCATTGTCCTGGACCTCAAGATAAAAATTATCTTTGCCGAAGATACTTTTGTACTCGTCGGCTGTCTTCCTGGCCTGGTCAAGCTGATTGGTATGTATAAGATGGGGTATCTCTCCTTTAAGACAGCTGGAGAGGCACACGAGACCGTCCTTATGCTGTGACAATATCTCTTTATCTATGCGGGGGCGATAATAGAATCCTTCGAGAAATCCCGCGGATGTAAGTTTTAGAAGATTTTTATATCCGGTTTCATTTCTGGCGAGCAATATAAGATGGTATGACGCTTCCTGAATACCGCGGCTTGTTTTGTCAAACCTTGAGTCCGGAGCTATGTAGACTTCGCATCCTATGATGGGCTTCACTCCGACCTTCATAGCCATATCATAGAACTCTATCGCGCCGAACATATTGCCGTGATCCGTTATCGCGCAGGCAGGCATCCTATGTTCGCGTACTTTATGCAGAAGTTTTTCCAACAGGCATGCGCCATCTAAAAGGCTATACTGCGTGTGGACGTGCAGGTGCACGAAATCGGAGTGATTCATCGTGAGTCTTTACTTATGCGAGTTATTTACCCATTCCAACCCGCTGAGCGACTTGGAATACTTTTCCTTCTGTCTGTATGGACGGTGCTATAATTATTTCGGCCTTGTGCATCTGGTCGATATTTTTTGCGCCTACGTTGCCCATAGATGTCTGCAGCGCCCCCATAAGATTCTGTGAGCCGTCATCTACTTTCGCGGGGCCGAACAATATCTCTTCGAGTGTTCCCGTTACGCCCACCTTCACCCGTGTGCCGCGCGGAAGATTCGCGTGCGGCGTTGCCATGCCCCAGTGATTGCCTTTGCCCGGAGCCTCTTTTGATCTTGCGAATGCCGAGCCGACCATTACAGCGTCCGCTCCACAGGCGAAAGCTTTGCATATATCTCCGCCGGTTGTCATTCCACCGTCGGTAATAATGGGGATATATCGTTTCGATTTTTTATAGTACGTGTCCCTGGCCGCGGCGCAATCTATAGTGGTAGTAACCTGGGGAACTCCTATGCCTAAGACTCCGCGCGTGGTACACGCGGCGCCCGGGCCAACGCCTACTAAAAGCCCGCTGACGCCTGTCTGCATAAGGTCCAAAGCGACTTCATAGGTGACGCAGTTGCCGACTACTATCGGCATCTTCATCTTTTTGCAGAATTTCTTGAAATCGAGCGCTTTATACTTTGAGGAGTAATGTTTGACCGTGGAAACCGTGGATTGAACTACGAATATATCGGCGCCCGCTTCCTGCGCGATCTCCGCGCAACGTTCGGCTCTCTGTGGAATCGCGCTGACGGCGACCGGCACGCCGGCTTGCTTAATCTGATCTATCCTCTTTGCTATTAAACTCTCTTTTATAGGCTCGGCATATACACCCTGCACCAACTCCGTGGCTTTTCCAAGTTCTGCGGACGCTATTTTATCAAGGACTTCATCGGGATTTTCATAACGTGTCTGTACGCCTTCGAGATTTAATACGGCTAAACCGCCTAATTTACCCATCGCTATCGCGAATCTAACATCGACAACCCCATCCATAGCAGCCGCGATTATAGGGACACGAAATTTTTTGCCTCCGATCGACCAGGATATGTCAACATCGGTTGGATCTATAGTTACCCTTCCCGGAACAAGGGCTATCTCATCAAAGCCGTAACAACGCCTTGCTTTTCTCTCAACTCCTATATAAAATTGCGCCATGATTCTCCTCTCAATTTTGTTTTGGGAGTATTATAATATAGAATTAACTTGGTTTTGTCAAGTTAATCTAATAAAATTGGGGCTTTAGGATATCACCCAAAGCCCCAATTTCTTTAACTATAACCCTAAGATCTTACGAGCCTAAGGCCTTATTCTTAATACATCCCGCCCATTCCGCCTCCGGGAGGCATTCCACCGGGCATTCCCATAGGAGCTTTCTCTTCCTCCGGGATGTCTGTAACTATCGTTTCAGTCGTTATCATAAGCGCCGCGATACTCGCCGCGTTCTGAAGCGCTGAACGGGTAACCTTCTTAGGATCTATGACACCCGCCTGGATCATATCGCAGTATATGTTCTTATCGGCGTCATACCCTTCGTTGGTCTTCATATCTTTTACTTTATTTACCACTACCGAGCCTTCCATGCCAGCGTTATTGGCGATGGTCCTGATAGGCTCTTCAAGCGACCTTCTGATAATGTCGACACCTATCTGCTCGTCGCCTGACAATTTCAGCTTGTCGAGTGAATCTACACATCTCAAAAGCGCCACACCACCGCCCGGAACTATTCCTTCCTCAACAGCGGCTCTTGTCGCATGCAACGCGTCTTCGACACGGGCCTTCTTCTCTTTCATCTCTGTCTCTGTCGCAGCTCCGACGTTTATCACCGCTACTCCGCCTGAAAGCTTGGCCAGTCTTTCCTGTAACTTCTCTTTGTCATAATCGGAATCGGTACCCTCAATCTGCTTCCTTATCTGGGCTATTCTGCCCTGGATATCGGCAGTCTTACCGGCGCCTTCTACTATAGTAGTGTTGTCTTTGTCTATCCTTACTCTCTTGGCGCGTCCCAACTCTTCTATCTTCACGTTCTCTAACTTTATTCCGAGCTCTTCGGTAATGGCCCTGCCGCCTGTCAACACCGCTATATCTTCTAACATGGCTTTACGCCTATCGCCGTAACCCGGAGCTTTAACCGCCGCGCACTGGAGCGTTCCGCGGATCTTATTCACTACCAATGTCGCGAGCACTTCGCCTTCGGTCTCTTCCGAAAGTATCAACAACGGCTTACCCGCTCTGGCGACTTTTTCCAACAAGGGAAGAATATCTTTCATTGCAGATATCTTCTTTTCGTGGATTAAGATGTAGGGTTCTTCGAGAACGCATTCCATCTTTTCCGCGTCTGTGGCAAAGTACGGAGATAGATACCCTTGATCAAATTCCATACCTTCAACAAGCTCTAACTCTGTCTTGGAAGCCTTGCCTTCTTCTACTGTTATAACGCCGTCTTTTCCTACTTTTGTCATGGCTTCCGCTATGAGATCGCCTATTTCGCGGTCACCATTTGCGGCTATAGAAGCAACCTGTGAAACTTCCTTCTTATCTTTTACGTTAATAGGCTTCGCAAGCTTCTTCAGTTCCTCAATAACCTTCTCTACGGCCTTCTCAATGCCTCTCTTAAGAGCCATGGGATTCGCGCCGGCGGTTACGTTCTTCATGCCCTCTCTGAAAATCGCTTCGGCTAATAAGGTAGCCGTCGTTGTTCCGTCACCGGCTATGTCAGAGGTCTTCGAAGCCACCTCTTTTACCAGTTCCGCGCCCATATTCTCATATGGATCCTTTAACTCTATCTCTTTTGCTACGGTTACACCGTCCTTTGTGATCGTCGGTGCGCCGAACTTCTTGTCGAGGACAACGTTTCTGCCTTTAGGACCGAGCGTTACCTTAACGGCCTTGGCAAGCTGCTCAACGCCTCTTAAGACCGCCCTGCGCGCTTCCTCGCCATATAGTATTTGTTTTGCCATTTTCTTCTCCTTGATTTTTCTTATTTTACTATCGCTAAAATATCTTCTTCTTTTAAGATCAGGTATTCTTTCCCATCAACGGTGATCTCCGTCCCTGAATATTTTCCGAATAGAATTTTATCTCCGACCTTTACTTCCGGAGTTATTACTTTCCCTTCATTTGAAGTCTTACCTTTTCCCACCGCCACTACCTTCGCTTCCTGCGGCTTTTCCTGTGCTGTGTCAGGAAGAACTATTCCTCCCTTTGTCACCTCTTTGGCATCGAGAACTTCTACCATTATCCTGTCTGCCAATGGCTGAATCTTCATATTGCCACCCTCCTTTTTATTTTGATATAGTTCAAATTAGCACTCACCAAAATCGAGTGCTAACAAAGTAGTATTATACAGACTAACGAAATTTTGTCAAGAATTTTTGTAATTTTTTTATTCGCTTCTGGCTTATGACCGGAATTCACTAATGGCAGGATTGACAAAAACGCAGTGTGGTGATATTATTTATGAACCTTTGGCGCGGGAGTAGTTCAATGGTAGAACACGAGCCTTCCAAGCTCGTTGCGTGGGTTCG
This sequence comes from Candidatus Omnitrophota bacterium, assembly GCA_030695905.1. Taxonomy (NCBI): domain Bacteria; kingdom Pseudomonadati; phylum Candidatus Omnitrophota; species Candidatus Omnitrophota bacterium. Next base: position 156,726 of record JAUYOL010000043.1, read on the forward strand.
ATTCCCATCTCCCGCTCCACATCGCCTACCTCTCTCCCGACCCACTCTTCAAGCTATTCCTTACAGCTAGGATTTATTAATACTGGTGGTGAGGGTTCGTCATGAACCGAACATACGAAATTATTTTATCGAAAAAGGAACGTCAACGCGCATGACAAGTTCATCCTTTTTTGATAGCTTGTTTTTATGAAAATATTTATGGGTGAAATTTACAAATTCGATGTAATCATTCATCGATAACCATTTATGCTGTTCCGGAATACATTTTCCAACCGGTAAATTTAGTTTCTCCATATCTAATCGAGATTTCATACATTACCACCCATGGCCTTTAATATAGTTTGATACATCTCTTCACTACTATATTTTAAACACATTTCTTTAAACCGTTTATCGCTATAATCGACTTTGTTCATTTTAATTAAATTTATAATATCCGGCAAGTCTTTCCACATTCTATTCTTTTGATTGTTCTTTATAGCATGAAGCTTTAAAGCTATCAAATGATTGACGGATGGAATGACCAACTTCTCTCCGACAACGTCAATCTCTTTCCCGTCTTTTATTATCTTCTCTCGCGTCGCTTGATCAACAATCATAAAATCGACATCTAAATTTTCCTTTTTGTTCGAGAACCGCACCGTTACCTCTGTCGCAAACTCTTTCGCATAGCCCGCATTAATCAGCGCGTCTTTTATCTTTGTGAAATCTTCCTTAGTGGTTAAAAAATCGACATCGAGGGTATCGCGTGTAACCTTATAGAAATTTACAGCAAAACCGCCTATAAGTATGCACGGTACGGCCGATCTCTTCGACGCTTCAGCAACAAGGTGAAACACTTTTGAATAATCCATGTAGCGTATTATACAGAAAAAAGTCCGGAAACGGAAGAAGATTAATCAGATGGAATTTTTCTTTTTTATAGCGCTGTGGCAACGGCCTCTTGGGATTTCTGCCAATCTGTAATTGTTCTGTAATCTATGGTCTTTGATGTCGCAAGAGTTAAAAATACTTGAGTAAAGTTGGCCTGCCATGAACCTGAGCTTTGCCCCGTACCAGTCGCAGCCCTTTCAGGGCTCCTCCGGTACAGGGCATGAACCCTACAAGGCAAAGCGAATGGTTCATGGTGGTGAGAGGTGGATTCGAACCACCGAAGGCTTGCGCCGTCAGATTTACAGTCTGATCCATTTGGCCGCTTTGGTATCTCACCGCAATTACTTGAAGAACTGGAGCTAGCAGAGGGGATCGAACCCCCGACCTATGGTTTACAAAACCATTGCTCTACCAGCTGAGCTATGCTAGCTTTCTTAAAACTTCCGGTAATTTATTTAAAAGATCGGTCGCTGTTAAACTTAAAATGCCTTTTTCTTTTGCCGCTATATCGCCTGCCAGGCCGTGAAAATATACAGCCGTTATCGACGCGTCAAATGGTTCCAGGCCCTGGCCTATGAACGAAGCTATCATGCCTGTTAGACAATCTCCCGTCCCGCCCGTCGCCATACCGACATTTCCTGTTTCATTGATGTAATAATCACCGCTCGGTTTTGCGACTATAGTCTGATGGCCCTTAAGAACCAGGACGATATTATACGCAGCAGCGAAGCTTAATGCAATATCTTTTCTATTATTCTGTACTTCCGAAACATCTTTACCGAGCAACCTCGCCATTTCACCCGGATGCGGAGTAAGTACCATAGAGCTGTGATTCTTCTGCAGCGTATCAACATGTCCAACAACCGCGTTTATGCCATCCGCGTCCAACACGATAGGCCTCTCTATCTTACCTATCAGGCTCCTGACAAGCGATTGGGTCTCTCTATTCTGCGAGATTCCCGGACCGATGACGACGCAATCGCAATGCTGTGCAAAACTAAGGATCTCCTTCTCCGCCAAAAGGCTTAAGGAGCAGTCCTTGGTCTCAAAAAACGGCTTTACCATTACCTCTGTTAACTTTGTCGCCATTATAGGATATATACTCTTGCCCACCGCAAGAGTAACGAGTCCGCTTCCGGAAAGAAGGGCCGATTGACTGGCCAAGTACGCGGCTCCGGTATAACCGGATGAGCCGGCGATCACTAACACATGGCCGAAATCTTTTTTATTCGCTTCCGGTTTTCTTTTTGGAAAACCCGCCAGGACATCCTCTATCTTTCTCATCTCTTCCCCGTCAGTCTGCAGGCAGGCCTGCCTTTAAGAAGAATCACGTTGGCCACCGCATAGTTTTTAGAATGAGACATACTCACTACCACCTCATCCACCTTCTTCTTTTTCTTTAATTTCAGCGCGGAGTTATTGAAAGATATTATCGGTTTACCTTCCTGGTCATTGAATATCTCTATATCCGTCCAGTTAAGAGGGTACTTTCTCGCTACGCCGAAAGCTTTAACCACAGCCTCTTTAGCCGCGAATCTTGCCGCGAAGTGCTGCGGCGCGAAACGCTTAGAACTGGAATACTTTATCTCTTTTTCCGTAAATACTTTTGTAAGAAAATTATCTCCCCACTTATTTATCGCGTCGCGCATCCTGAATACTTCTACTATGTCTATACCTGTCCCGACTATCATTTTATCAGCTCCAACATGTCTTCCACCGCCTGTCTTAAACCAATCAATACGGCTCTCGCAACTATAGAATGCCCTATATTAAGCTCATTTATTCCTTCGATAGAAGCGACTTCTCGGACATTATCATAATTCAACCCATGGCCCGCGTTAACTTCAATGTCAAGGGCTAAAGCATGCTCCGCCGCATTGGCTATCCTTTTAAGTTCCCCTTTAGCCGCGGCAGCGCTTTTGGCATTAGCGTATTCACCTGTATGAAGTTCTATTATCTTTGCCCCCGCTTTTTTGGAAGCCTCTATCTGTTTTTTCGAAGGATCTATAAAAAGACTTGTCTGAATGCCATTCTTTTCAAATCTTCTAATAACAGATGCTATCTTCTTCTCGTATTTTACCACGTCCAGGCCGCCTTCCGTAGTAAGCTCTTTTCGTTTTTCCGGAACAAGTGTGGCCTGGTCGGGTTTAACTGCGCAGGCAATATTAACTATTTCTTCAGCTATCGACATCTCAAGATTAAGCCGCGTGATTACCGTGGCCCGCAACCTCTTAACATCAGCATCTTTTATATGCCGCCTGTCTTCACGCAGATGGCAGACTATCGAATCACAGCCCGCCTCTTCGCATATAGCGGCGGCTTCTACAGGATCGGGATAAAATATCCGCCTGGCCTCCCTTATCGTGGCGACATGATCTATATTAACGCCTAATTTTGCCATTATTTAATTTTTCGGTCTTGGCCTGCAAGATCTTGCGCAGAGCCTGCAGCTCTTCTTGTGAACCCCTGTTCAATTCATTTACTATATAAAACCATATCAAAAGCGCCAAAATAAATGAAAGGATCTTCAGCGGTAAATTCTTAGTAAAAAAACTTTTCATAAAACCGGACGCCCGATTCGCCTTCCTTATTTGATAGTAGGAGAAAGCTTAGACAATACGCTCAAAAGCTTCTTCCCTTTAAGCTGTTGTGGATTATGAAATACTTCTTTTAGTAACTTTACAAGATCATCTTCGGAGATCTTATGTATGAGCTTCCCGCCCATACAGACCGATATAGCTCCGGTCTCTTCGCTGACTACAACGCATATGGCGTCGGTCTCCTCGCTTAAACCTATTGCCGCTCTATGCCGGGTACCAAAAGATTTCGATATATTAGTTTCCTGTGAAAGCGGTAATAGGCACCCTGCCGCGATTATCCTGCCGTGCTGTATTATGACAGCGCCGTCGTGAAGCGGAGCTTTTGAGCTGAATATGGATATTATAAGCTCCTTCGTCACTTTTCCATCTATCGGCACGCCGCTTTCTATATAAGTCTTGAGGCCGCCTTCCCGCTCGATAGCTATAAGCGCGCCTGTACGATTTTGCGAAAGATATGAAGCGGCCCTCGAAATCTCATCGACAATACCTTCTTCCTCCTGGTATATCCCGAATTGGCCAAGCCTCGCGAGCCCCTGCCTCAATTCCGGCTGGAATATTATTATAAGCGCTATTACCGAAAGTGGAAAGAGGCTCATCATGACCCACGATATAGCCTCGAGCCTTAACTGTCTTGCCGCGACGAAGATAGCTCCTATTATTACAAGCCCTTTGAGAAGTTGTTCTGTGCGGGTTCCCTTTATAAAGAGGAGTATCATGTAGATAACATACCAAAGTATGATTATCTCTATGCCTATTTTTATATATGACCAAAGATACATTGGCGGTATCTTTCTATTTTACAATGCTATCCACGACGCGCACTGCCTGTGAAACCTCTTTAACATCATGGACTCTCAATATATCAGCGCCATTTGTTATCGCAACGGCGCAGCTTGCTATAGTGCCGAACAATCTGTCGCCAGGGTCATCCGATCCCAATATCTTTCCGATAAAAGATTTGCGTGAAGTCCCTATGCATATCGGACAACCGAGAGATTTAAATTCACCCAAATGCCTTAAGATTTCTAAGTTATGAAATAAGGTCTTGCCAAATCCTATGCCGGGATCCACTACGATATTATCTTTTTTTACTCCGCATGCGACGGCGATCTTTATTGACTCTTTTAAATGGGCGGATATTTCTTTGATGACATTCTCGTAGCGGGGCGATCTCTGCATCGTTTGGGGTGTGCCTTTCATATGCATCAAGACTAAAGCGGCGCTATGGGCCGCCACAACATCTGCCATTGAAAGATCGTATCTTAGGGCGGAAATATCATTTACTATACTGGCGCCTGCCTTCAGGGCTTGGTCAGCGACATTTGCCTTACGGGTATCTATCGAGATAGGTTTTTTTATTCTGCCTGATAGAGCCTTTATTACAGGAATCACTCTATCTAATTCCTCATCAGCGCTTACCTCTTTTGCGCCGGGCCGTGTCGACTCCCCGCCTACATCTATTATATCTGCGCCACACGCCGCCATGTCTATTGCGTGGCTTACGGCTTTCTTCCTATCAAAGAATCTTCCCTTATCAAAAAAGGAGTCGGGCGTTACATTAAGAACGCCCATAATTAATGTCTTTGAGCCTATTTTAGGCAGTAACCGGCGAAGCATCGTTACCTAATCCAAGCAACGCTTTCACTTGCTCAACATCCATTACTTCTTTATCGAGTAATTTCTCAGCTAAAATTTTCAGCTTATCTTTGTGCTTAGTAAGTTCTTCTTTGGCTTTGTTATAACAGTTATCGACTATATTGCGCACTTCCTGGTCAATAACCTGCGCGGTCTGGTCGCTATAGTTCTGCTCTTCCACTATATCCCTGCCCAAAAATACCTGTTCTTCTCTGCGTCCAAATGTAAGATGGCCTAACTTATCGCTCATGCCGAATCGCATCACCATCTTCCTCGCAAGCTCGGTCGCCTCTTTAAGGTCCTGGCTGGCGCCTGTAGTGATTTCATTAAACATTATCTCTTCAGCTACTCTTCCGCCCATCGAACATATTATCTTTACGGTTAAATCTGTCTTGGAATAGTAATATTTATCTTCGACAGGTATCTGGATAGTATATCCGCCCGCCATTCCGCGCGGCAGTATAGTAACTTTATGCAGAGGGTCAGCGCCTTTGATAACGAGAGCGAGTATCGCGTGACCTGATTCATGATAGGCCGTCAACTCCTTATCCTTCTTGGACATTACCTTGGACTTCTTCTCCGGGCCAGCGATAACTCTTTCCATCGATTCCTGCAGTTCTTTGAGCGTAACACTCTCCTTATCGTGCCTTGCCGCGAGAAGCGCCGCTTCATTCACGAGATTCGCGAGGTCTGCGCCCGAGAATCCCGGGGTCTGTCTCGCTATAATAGTCAAGTCTACGCTCTTATCCACTTTAACATTTTTAGTGTGCACTTTAAGTATCGCTTCGCGCCCTTTTATATCTGGCCTATCTACAACTATTTGTCTATCAAAACGCCCGGGCCTCAAAAGCGCGGGGTCAAGAACATCGGGCCTGTTGGTCGCGGCAATCAATATTACGCCTTCCTGAGTGTTAAATCCATCCATCTCGGCTAAAAGAGCGTTTAAAGTCTGCTCTCTTTCATCATGCCCGCCGCCGATACCGGCAAACCTTAATCTGCCTACAGCATCTATCTCGTCGATAAATATTATGGCTCCTCGACCCGACTGTTTTGCCGATTTCTTTGCCTGTTCAAACAAGTCCCTGACCCTTGAAGCGCCCACGCCTACGAACATTTCGACAAAGTCGGAACCTGATATCGAAAAGAATGGCACGTTTGCTTCGCCGGCTACCGCCTTGGCAAGAAGAGTCTTTCCCGTTCCCGGAGGCCCCATTAAAAGAACGCCTTTTGGTATCTTTCCGCCAAGTTTCTGGAATTTTTTAGGGTCTTTTAAAAACTCTATTACTTCTTTTAATTCTTCCTTGGCCTCATCGACGCCCGCGACATTCTCAAATGTTATTTTAAGACTGTCCCCGGACGCGAGAATAGCGCGCGATTTGCCGAACGACCATATCCTGCCGGCACCGCCGCCCCCGCCAGGGCCCGCGCGATATGCAAAGAGCCACAGGAACAATATCAATAATACTGTCGGGCCAAGATAATAAAAAATATTCGACCAAAAAGTCTTTAACGGCTTAATGTCGAAGTCCTTGACATTGTCGCGTAATAGCTGCAATAGCTGCTGATCGTTCTCGGGTATGTTTACAATAAACCCCTGGCCGGCCTTTAGTTCTCCCCTCAAAATACTATCCGTCTTATAACATGACGCTATAGCCTGGGGATTCTCTTTTACCATTGCGTAGAACTTTGAATACGTGATCTCCTGTACAGGCTTTGCCCCGCCCTGAAACCACGGATGAAATAGCGTAAATAATCCAATTGCTATCAAAAACCATATTATAAGATTCGAACCGCTTTTCTGTGGAACCTGTTTCTTTAAACTTTTCTTTTCCATTTAGATTACTCCATTTTGGTGGCTATTGTAACAGATCGTAATGAATATATCAAGAAGAACACCGCGGCGGTGAAATTAAGCTCTCTTCATAAAAACCAAAGACGTTGCAGTTCTTGTTATGCGTATGTCTCCGGGTAGATCCAGGGCCTTACCCTTGCCCCTATAAGCTATCAACTGTTCCAGCTCCTTCCAGTGCCTGAATGAGAGCCTCTTCACTTCCCCTCCGCTTTTTTCGAGTGAATCTCTCAATATCTCTTTCTGAAGCGCTTTTGGCTGAACAACTATATCCTTAAGCTTTATCTCAACGCTGCCGCCTTTACCCTTTGCGCCTTGGACTCTGGCACTGCCCTTTGCCTCATTTATGAACTCAAAGTCTTCTCTTAAATGTTCTGCGAGACTACACAGAGCTCTTTTTAACCGCGGATTATGCTTTTCAAGATATGGCACGATCTCGCTACGGACAACGTTTCTGAAATATATAGATTCCAGATTAGAGCTGTCCACTCTGTAAGCAATGCCTCTTTCATCAAGGTACTTCTCTATCTCTTTCTTCTCTAATTCAAAAAGCGGCCTGACTATGTTTAAGTCGCCTTCCTGCCTGACCGGAGAAATACCGACAAGACCTTTTAAAGAAGCGCCCTTAATTATACGCATTAATACAGTCTCGGCCTGATCATCCAGCGTATGGCCTGTAGCAATGACATTCGCCTTTACAGCCTTTGCGGCGTCATTAAAAAATTTATACCGCTCTTCACGCGCCGCTTCTTCGGTGGAAATGTTTTTAGATTTTTTTTCGGGCAAATTAATCATTTTGTGGATAAATTCCAGATCGGAGTCTTCCGCTAATTTTTTCACAAATAATGAATCTTCACTCGATTCCTTGCCGCGAATACCATGATCGAGATTGCAGACCACAAGCTTCTTTAGTTTTAATTTTGATTGCAGAAATTTAAGCGCAAGCATTAAAAATACAGAATCAGGCCCGCCGGATACCGCGACAAGCACCGTATCGCCCGGTTTAAACATATCGTAGTTACGCGTGGTCTTTAAAACACGCTCTATCAGATTATTCTTCAATTGTAGGTTTTTGTTGGTAGCGGGAGTAGGATTTGAACCTACGACACGCCGGGTATGAGCCGACTGCTCTGCCAGACTGAGCTATCCCGCCAAATGATGAAAGACGCTATATATTATACTTCTACCAGGTTTTTGTCAATACTTTGGGCCTCATGCATACTGCCTGTCCTGTATCCGCCGAGATCCAAAGTCACATACACAAAACCAATATCTTTTAACTTCTTTACAATATCTTCTTTTAATTTCAATCCCAGACTCATCCGGTCTTGAGGGATTTCTATGCGCGCCATTGAGCCATGCATGCGCACTCTCACCTGCCCAAAACCTATCCTGCGCAAAAAATCCTCGGCCTCGCCTATCCTCAAAAGCCCGTCTTTGGTTATAGGATCGTTAAAAGGAAACCGCGACGCAAGGCATGCTCCGGACGGTTTATTCCATGTTGGAAGTCCCAACTTTTTTGAGAACACCGATATATTGCGCTTTGTTATGCCGGCCTCAAGCATGGGTCTCTTTACATCTAACTCTTTTGCCGCCAAACTACCATATCGAATGTCTTTAAGGTCGTCGAAATTCGTTCCGTCTATGACATGATCCATCTTATACTTATTGCGGATCTTCGTTAACTTATTGAATAATTCTTTTTTGCAATAGTAGCACCTATTGACCGGATTCGCCCGGAATTTATTTGACCGCAGTTCATTTGTACGGATAACGATATGCCGCGCGCCTATAGATTTTGCGACTGTAACAGCGTCTCTATACTCAGATAAAGTATAGGTCTCGGACCGGGCGGTAACAGCGATGACATTATCCTTGCCTAAAGCGTCTATCGCGGCTTTAAGCAAAAAAGTACTGTCTCTACCGCCGGAATAGGCGACAACTACCCGCCTAAGATCTCTTAAGATATTTTTTAGCTTGTCTATCTTCTTCACTAAGTCTATTTCTTTGCTTCTTTTAAATCCAACACTATCCAGACTATGCTTATCACTGAGATTATCAGATAAGCATACATGGTCTGCCACAGCCCCTGCTCTATCGATATCTGGATGGGTAGACTGGAAAGATCTACAGTCATCATATTATATAATCCGCCAACCGCTATGCCGCCGCTTGATACCGCCATGCCTATAACGGCTATCTTATTTTTAAGGCCGACTATAGCTAAGCCGATACACACAAGCGCCAATAACGGCAGTAAATATACAAGCATGCTCTTCTTGTCCAGATCTTTCGCGTCCTTAAACATGACCGATGCTATAGCGATAGCTATCTGGGAACTCTTCTTGTTTATAAGAGTCGGTATGTCATAACCGCTTACGACTGTTTTTATCCTGATATCGCCTAAATCCGATATTTTATCCGTAGCTTTGTCGAGGCCTCTAATAAATTTTCCGGCAAAAGGGGTATTTTCAAGCATACCTCCTGTGGCTGATTCCGTCAGGCCCTTGGCGACTTTGGTAGCCGACACACTTGCCTTAGCCCACGGCATAAAAAAACCGTGTATAATAGCTATCGCGCATATGACTATTAATGACAACAAAACCACTTTCCTCATACGCCCTCCCTGCCCGCCGTTAAGCAGGCTTTTTTTGTTTCAATCCGTCCACATACCTTTTTACCGCTGCGCCTATGCTGGCGAAGTCCTTCTTCGCAAGCCACTCTTTCTTAAACACACCGGCACCGAAGGCTATAGCCGCGGCGCCATTGGCGAAATAATCATTCATATTTTCGGGCGTCACACCTCCGCAAGCAAGTAATTCGATCTCATTAAACGGCCCTTTTATCTCTTTAAAATACTTCGCGCCGAAACAGCTCGACGGAAACACCTTGACCATTGTTGCCCCGGCATCCCATGCGTTATATATTTCCGAAGGTGCTAGGGCTCCCGGGAAAACCGGTATTTTATTTCTTACGCAATATTTCACAACATCCTCCACCATGACCGGCGTTACTATGAATGTGGCGCCCGCGTCCAATGCTGATTTTAACGAATCTTTTTTTAATACCGTACCTGCTCCTACGGCAATCCGGCCTTTCGCGCATCGAGCCATTTTAGCTATAAGGGCCGCGGCGCCATTGGTATTCATCGTTATCTCTATCGCGCCCAAGCCCGCGAAAATAACCGTTTCGGTCAGCTCCTCGATAACATCGGGTTCGATTCCGCGCAATATGCCTATAACGGGTTTTTTCTTAAACCTGGCTATGTCCATTAATCCGATTCTTCTCCCATAAAACTATCATAAAATTCTCTGTAATTTTCTTTTTTGGCGCTCTCCCTTAAAGCTATGGCCGTCTTAGGATGCTCGTCTAATATGCCCGTTATGGCGTATGGTATAACATAGCCCCATTCCAGCTTTTCTCTCAAAGGAATGAACTCTTTTGATATAACATCCAGTATGGGCCTGATATCGTATTTAGGATTCTTCAAGAAACCCAACAATAATTCCGTCGGGCAATTGCCAGCTGCCCTCCCCAAGCCGTATATGCTTCCATCGACATAGTTAGCGTCATGAATTATCGCTTCTATGGTATTGCCGAAAGCGAGCTGCTGATTATTATGCGCGTGCATACCTATCTCTTTGGTCTTAAGTATGCTCTTAAACTTCTTTACCAAAAATTCTACCGACTCCTGATAAAGCGCGCCGTTGGAATCTACGACATAAATTATCGGCGCCTTACACTCTTCCTCAAGCTGATGAAGAGCTTCGATTAGCTCATTATCAAGAGCGCGCGAGATTGCCATTATGTTCACGGTAGTCTCATACCCCTTATCCGCGAAATGGTTTACCAGGTATATCGCCTTGTCGATGTCTTTAACATACGAAGCGACGCGCACCATAGATATTACGGAATCTTTCTTCTGCGGGACATCGTCAAGGTCTACACGGTCAACGTCAACCATTATGGAAAGCTTTGTCTTTGACGGGATCCCTTCAATGGCCTTCTTTATATCATCCTCGTCGCAGAACTTCCATTTGCCGTAATCCTTTGGCGAGAATAATCTTCTGGAGTTCTTATACCCTATCTCCATATAATCTATCCCGGCCTCGGATATGGCTTTGTACACTTCCCTTACAAACCTGGGCTCAAAATTATGGTTATTCATGAGCCCGCCGTCTCTTATTGTGCAATCCAGTACCTTTATCTTTTCTCTAAACATCTCTAATCTCCACCTTCCTGCGTAATTCTTTCTTTTCAGAATGAATTTTCTTGTTATGAAGCATCTTATCCTTCGCCCTTTTGGACCTCTTCCTTTTCTGCCTTCTTATCTTCTCTATCCTCTTTCTCTCTTCCGACTCACGGCCCAAAACGGCCGATTCTATCTTTCCGACGAGGACCTTCCTTGCCATATATCTATTTAACGGCTGTGAACGTTCGCTGAATGCTTTTACCTCAATGCCGGTAGGAATATGCTTTAAATATACGCCTGTCGAGGTCTTATTTACATTCTGCCCGCCGGGTCCGCGTGAACGTATAAAGTGTTCTTCGAGGTCGCTTTCCCATATAGAGAAACGCCGCATCTTATCCGCAAGTGCTTTTGCCTTCTTTTCTGATATCATACTGCACTACCAACTTTTAGCCGGCTCATACCACTTCCTTTATCCAGCCGCCACCGACAACTATCTCCTTGTCGTAGAAGACTACCGCCTGTCCGGGGGTAGGCGCTTCTTGAGGAGATTCAAAATCGACTCTAACCATATCTGTATCTACCGGAGTAACCAGCGCGTTTGCGGCCTTATGATTGTACCTTATCTTAGCCTTGACCTTAATCGGTTTATCGATGCCATCTATAGCTATCCAGTTAAGGCTATGCGCTACCAGGCTCTTCTTTAACACATCTTTCTTGGTTCCCACGATAACTTTATTATCGAGCCTGTCTATAGCAACAACGTATAGCGGCTCCTTATACGCTACGCCAAGCCCGCGGCGCTGGCCTATCGTATAAAATGGTATACCCTTATGCCTGCCAAGCACTTTACCGGACAGATCAACGATGCTGCCCTCTTTGATCTCAACGCCGGTCTTCTTCTTTATATACTCCGCGTAATTTTGGTCCTGGATAAAACATATATCCTGGCTCGAAGCGGTATTAAAAGTTATCAATTTAAATTTTTTAGCGAGAATTCTCGTCTTCTCTTTCGTGTAACCGGCAAGCGGAAATATTGTATATTTAAGCTGGTTCTGTGACAGGCTGAACAAAAAATATGTCTGGTCTCTCTCGCCGCCTTTGCCTACTTTCAAAATAAATCTACCTCTCTTTTTATTGTAATCCAGCCTGGCGTAATGTCCCGTAGCCACCAAATCAGCGTCCAGCGCAAGCGCCTTTTCATGCAAAAGCCCGAATTTTATCTTTTCATTGCATACAACACAAGGATTGGGAGTAAAACCTTTTAAATACTGGTCACAGAAATAATCTATCACCTTCTTCTTGAATTCTTCGCTAAAATCAAATACATAATAAGGTATGCCCAGATCTCCGGCAACAGCACGCGCTCTTGTAACAGCTTCGAGATTACAGCATGAGCGCCCTACGCTGGCGCCGCATTCTTCCTTTGGCCACATCCTGAAGGTTATGCCTATGACCTGATAACCTTCTTTCTTTAAAAGCGCCGCGGCAAGCGATGAGTCAACACCGCCGCTCATCGCGACAGCTATTCTCTTTCTTTCTTTTTTGAGTTTTTTTTGGTTCACTTTATATGCTCGAGGACATTATCGATATCAACATGTTTTTCTACCATGTCGATTATTATCTTTATTTTATGAGAATCCTGTGGCTTTAATTTAACTATCATATTATTAACTCTCGAGGCTATAGTGTATGTCTCCTCGTCTGTAACCAGTGTGGGTATGAGTGCCTGTTCAAGTAAATTTAGCGCTCTTTTCTTAGGCAATAGGCCGCCGCTTAAAATAACGCCCGATATAGAGCACCCTTTCTTAAGCTTGCCCCAATGCACATCGCATGTGGCCGCGACCATATCGTCCCTGTCGCCGGGTATTATCATTAGGGAATTATTCTGAATATACGGCAAGGCGTCACGGACATGCATGGCGCCGATGAGGATCTTTTCCGCCGGAGCATCTAAATTATGCCCTTCATACAAAGGCTTAAGTTTAAGCTCTTCCATTATCTCCCGCATCGTCGGTATATCTAATATAATATGATGAGGTAATACACCGCACACATTAAGGCCCTTTTGCACCATACCTTTCGTAACAAGGCGCGATATCCTGTCATATTTTTCCATCAGGACCTTATTGACTATAACGCCGGCAAGTTTAACTTTTTCCTTGTCGAGCAGGGCCTTATTAAGCATTATCTCGTCTATCGGTTTTCCTACACCTCCGGATGAAATCATTATCACATTAGCGTTGAGCAGATGAGCTACCGTAGCGTTTGAAAGTCCGAAGACAGACCCGACTCCGGCGTGGCCCGTTCCCTCTATTATCACAAGGTCGTTATCTTTCGCTACCCTGTCATAAGACTCTTTAATGAGTTTGGCATAGTCCTCGGCCGCGCCTTTCTCTATATAGCGCTCGGTAAATCCGCGCTCTATTGCCACGGGAGACATGTCCTTTATGCTACATTTTATTCCGAAGATATGCTCTATGAGGACCGAGTCTTCATCTACCTGATAACCCTGTTCCATAAGGTAGCGCTGGCCTATTGGCTTGATAAAACCTATGCGAGGGAATTCCTTCTTGAGGGCCGCTATGAGGCCCAAGGATACGGTCGTCTTGCCGTCATTCTGCTGCGTCGCCGCTACAAATATCTTCTTCGCCATAAAATTTACCCACCATGCTGGCCGTAAGGCCAGGGGGCCTCGCCTAATTTTGCTATCAAGCTACTTAATGTTATCTTAATTATATATTTCAAATTGTATCTTATGGCTTAGCCTATAAATACGTTGGGGAATAATAAACCGTTAGCAAAATTTACGGCTCAACCCCCATGGCCTCACGGCCTACAACATGATATAAATTTTATAGCTCATGTTGCAGGCGGGCCTCGCTGGCCCAGCCTGACGCTGCTGTCAAAAATTATGACACCTTATAGCGATTTAGCAAAAAATTTAAATTCCTGAAAGAAGTTAAATTTTTGTCAGAATTTTTCCAGAATAAATTGGTATGCTTAATACCAATTTATGTCAGCGGAAGGCGGTCAGCGAGGCCCGCCGTCCTCTGAAAAAAAGCTTTACTCCCCGAACCTACGATACCATAGCACTACTGCTGTAACCGCTGTGAAGAGGATCAGATTGACGATGTTAAACGCGCGCCAGACGATATCGGGAGAGTGTAACGCCTCGGGCGCCATCAAAACAAAGCATGTCCACACTCCGACCGCCCACGGGATACTAAGATCTTTTGAAGACCTTCTTTTTATGACTCTCACTATCAGGGGAATATTCCACAGGGGTAATACTATAGCCGCTATCAGCGCGATAGTCTTTGTCATTTTATATCAGCCTCCCTTCGCGGAACGCTTTTATGTATTCGGCGCAGTATTCATCCTCACAAAGTAATGCCTTTGAAACAACTATGGAAGACATGATATATTTTTCCGTAGGGTCAAGTATGGCCGCGTCCAATCCCGCCTGCATAGCCATGGATAAAAATACTGAATTGATCAATTTTCTGTTCGGCAGTCCGAACGATACGTTCGACAATCCGCATACGGTTTTCGCTCCGAGAGATTTTATCATCGGTATCGACCTCAAGAATTCTTTCACTTGTTCAGGCTCTGTCGATATGGGGCGGATCAACGGATCGAAATAAATATTTTCCGGCTTAAAACCTTTTGCGCAGACCTTCACCAGCATATCTTTGGCAATATTAAACCTGTCCTCTGCGCTATGTGGCATACCCTCTCCGCCCATAGTAAGGGCTATGAGCTTCGTATTATATTTAACCGCCAGCGGAACTATATGCTCCATCCTTGAGTCCTCGCCTGTAATTGAATTAATAAATGTTTCGCCGCCTGCTTTATATATTTTGAGAGCGCTTTCAATGGCGATGTGGCTGGGACTATCGATACAGATATTGACATCTTTTATTTCGCTCTGGATTACGCTTATCATCCAATCGATATCCTGGATCTCGTCTCCGAGGCTCATCGCGCAATTGATATCCAAAAATTTTGCGCCTGCTTCGATCTGCTTCTTCGCTTCTTTTAATATGAAAGCTGCATCCTTATTCTTCATCGCTTCCTGAATATGCGCTCTCGTAGAATTTATACGCTCACCGATTATCAACATTCTATTACTACCTCCTAAACTATACCGTAAGCCGCTTCTATCGTTTTAATAAGCGCGGTCAACACTTCATTAACAGGCGTCGGTATGCCTAATGCCTTCCCCTGCCGCATGATCGCGCCATTTATAAAATCTATTTCGGTGCGTTTATTATTAAGGACATCCTGCAGCATGCTTGAGACATTAGCGGCCGTCGCCTTGCATACCGATTCGACCTTCTGGATAGGATCGTCGTAGGCCAGCTTTATCCTTTTTCTTTTTACTATCTTCACGGCTTCCTGCACGGCGCTTCTTAGAATTTCCCTTGTACCGCTGTGCTCTGTAAGCATCCCATTTTTTAGACGTGTTATGCCTGTCAGGGCATTTATTCCCACATTTATAACGAGCTTACTCCACACCACAGAATCTATGTCCTTAGATACTTTTGTCTCCAGGCCGGCTTTTGACAAGATACCCGCGATCTCTTTAATCGGCCCCAATACCTTACCGTTAGAAATCCCTATAATGGTATCGCCCTTACCCGCATGCCGGACATGGCCGGTGCCAAGTAAAGTCACACCGTGATTTGTAATACCGGCAATAACTCTATCCGAACCAAAATAATCGTTTAACACCTGGACATTACCAATGCCGTTTTGTAAAGTCAGGACAAATGTTTCTTTCGAGACAAGATCCTTAATGTCTTTGCACGCGTCCTCGGTAGAATAACTCTTAACGCAGAGTATAACGAGGCCGCACGGTCCGACCTCTTTAGGATCCGCCGAAATATTTACCTGCGCCTGAATGGAACCGCTCAAGCCTTCTATCTTTATCCCATCGGCTCTTATGCGCTTGGCGCGCTCGGGAGATCTGTCAATAAGCCATATCTCCTCCTTGGTCCTTGCCTTCAATAATACGGCTATAAGACAGCCGAGGGCTCCGGGGCCTACGACCGCTACCTTCATTATTTCTTCCTCATCTTTCTTATCTCTTCGTCTTTTATCGTAAAACAGTGCGCGGCATCCGGAAACAGCCCTTTCTCGACCTCGTCTTTATATTTCTTTACGCCGTCCGTTATAAGCGAGGAGAGCTTCACATATTGCTTTACAAATTTTGGGACAAATCTGTCGAATAGCCCGACCATATCATAAGTTACAAGCACCTGGCCGTCACAATGCGGGCCGGCACCGCAACTTATCGTCGGTATCGACACTTTGCTTGTAATCAATTTAGCTACTTTATCGGGGATGCATTCGAGTACTACGCCGAAGCATCCGGCACGTTCCAATTTTATCGCCTGCTCCAATATTTTATACGCGCCGTCAGCGTCTTTACCCTGAACTTTAAAACCGCCCAACTTCGACGCGGTCTGAGGGGTAAGCCCAAGATGGCCCAATACGGGAATGCCAGCGCTGACTATCGCCATCGTTACATCCAGCGCGTCATTTCCGCCTTCGAGCTTCACGGCGTCGCAACCGGCCTCCTTCATGAAACGGCCCGCGTTGCGCACCGCTTCTTCATTCGAGATCTGGTACGACATAAACGGCATATCGCCTATTAAAAACGCGTATTTCGTGCCGCGCCTCACCGCTTTCGCGTGATGTATCATCTCATCCATGGTTACAGGCACAGTTGATTCGTATCCGAGCACCACCATGCCCAACGAATCGCCGACCAGTATTGAATCTATGCCCGCGTCATCAATTATCCTCGCCATAGGATAGTCATATGCCGTAAGCATAGTAATCTTTTTCCCTTCGTGCTTCTTATTCTGCAGATCTATTATCGTTACCTTTTTCCTATCCATATTCTCTCCTTTATTTCTTCCTATACGCATCCAAGAACGAGTCGCAGTAAATATTTTTATTCAATACAAGTTCCGCTGTGATCACGGCGTCCATAAGATCCTTGTCGAGCGGATCCAATATCGCCGAAGTCAGGCCATTCGCTATAGCCATCGTGACAAATGTCCGGTTTATCAGGGGCCTGAATTTTGTGCCTTGTGACACGTTAGATAAGCCCACTGTCGTCTGCGGCGCGGGATCGCATAGCATCCTGAATTCACGAAGCGACTCGAGAACCTCCCTGCCTTGAGTCTGCGCGACATTTACCGGCAGTACTATGGGGTCGATATATAGATCCTCGGTATTGATGCCATATTCTATGGCCTTCGCCACTATCGTCGCAGCTAACTCCAGCCTCTTGTCCTTTGAATTCGGCACTCCGGACTTATCCATGGCAAGCCCTATCACCTGCGCATTATACCTCTTTGCAAGGTCAAAGATCTTCGCCATCTTATCTTCATCCGCGCTTGTAGAATTTATAATGGCTCTCTTCTTTACCAGCTTCAAGCCCTCTTCTATAACATCCGCTTTCGTCGAGTCAAGCGCGAGCGACACATCGGTAACAGCCTGGATGGATTCGACCAGCCACTTCATATCATCTTTAGGATTTTTTGAATAAGGCCCTGCATTGACATCTAAAACGGACGCGCCCGAATTGACCTGGTCGACAGCCAGATGCTGTATTATATCCGCCTCCTTATTTACGATAGCCTTGCCGACATCCTTATACATTCCATTTATCAACTCGCCTATTATTATCACTTTTTCTTCCCCCTTATCTCTTCATCATGGTTTCAACATATCCGGTAATTTCTCTGGAGCTATCGGGATGCCTGACTACTAAAATGTCGGCTCCTGCCTGCAGCATCGATATCGACGTTGCTATCTCCCAATTTACGCCCTGCACCATCGAATCCTTCGCTTCCTTGACCTTCCAAACCTCCTGACCCGCAAATAAGATAAACGGCATCGAGAGCATCTTGTCGCCTATAAACGCGGCGAGCCGGGCCCGCTCCATTATCGAATAAACGTATTCCATGCCATAACCTAAAGATGTAGTAGTTGGATGCATCACTATCTTTTTAGGGTCGAAGCCCATATCGCTTACCAGTATATTTACCTGCTTCGCGATATTAATATCTATTGGCGATTCCGCTATAAGAGAGTGTCCGTCGGCAAGACAGGTCGCGGTAAGCGTCTTGTAATTTTCCTGGCTGGCGACTCCGAAAAGGCTGTTCGTCCCTTTAAGCGCATTACTCGCTTTAGGCAGAAGGTCATTATCTTTATCATCGTCCCCAGACCCCACTACTATTAACGGCACTTTTACCTCTTTGGCGATCTGTTTTAAAATAGAGACCGAATGATCCGAGCTTTTATTGCCCCAATCAGGGTGAACACTCTGCAGCCTCACACACAATAACTTCGCACCGAACTTTTCCACCGCGGTCTTCGCCCATCTTACAGGGTCTTTTATATCCGCGCCGAAAGCGTCTTTAAGAGGCTGCGGCCATTCCACCGGTTCGCAATCCATCACTTCGATAGCCGTTATGGGCGCGTTGGGCATCTGGCCTTCTTCAAATAAGAAAGGAAGCATCGTCTCACCGCCGATTTTTACCGTCGAACCGGATTGCGGGCCACCTATCTCAACAATATTTATCGCGTTATTATACTTTTCTTTTACTAATTCCACGGCCATCTTATTTCTCCATTAATTTTGTGAATATCTCTTTTATCCTGTCCTTAATATCGGCATCTTCAAATTCAAATATCGGCTTATTCGATATGCTCCACTTGTCGACATTCTCGTCAAAAGGTATCGTTCCGATAAAATTCGCGCCGACAGCGCGTATTTCGGCCTGAAGCGGCTCCAAAAATCCGGTTACCTTATTTATTATAAACGCGCTCGACCCCATCCTTATGCCAAGGTCTTTTGCAAGTTCGAATATCCTTTTTGCCGAGCGTATCCCTACTATGGAATAGTCGCTGACGAGCAAAAGCCTGTCGATAACTCGCATGGTGCGGCGCGATATATGCTCCATGCCGGCCGCATTATCGATAACTACAAAATCATAATTTTTTATCACACGCGCCATCATGTCGCGCAAAAGGTTATTAACATAGCAGTAACATCCCGGGCCTTCAGGCCTACCCATGACCAATAGGTCAAACCCCTCTTCTTCGACTAAAGCTTCCTGCACTCTCATTTCTATAAAACGCTCTTTCGTCATACCGCCGGGAATGTTGCCCATCTGCTTAGAAACTTCATCACAAATTCCGGCTATAGTCTGGTGGCCCGCGATACCTAAAGCTTCCGGTAAAGTTGAATTAGGATCGGCGTCGATAGCCAGTATCAAGCCTTTTTTATTGGATACGAGAAAATCCACCAAGAGCGCCGCTACGGTGGTCTTACCAGTGCCGCCTTTTCCATTAACAGCTATAACTGTACCGATGGGAACCTCCCTAAATCAGTGTGCGGAAAAAATAATGACGCCACATATTCATCCATATAGTTATTCTCCGCGCTCAAATCTATATATGTGATGTTCTTATATATATCGTCCGTCTTCTTAAAAGCGTCCGCAGACAATAGCGACATTCTCGCGCCGGCAAGCGATGAATTCCCTATAAATTCATACCTCGACCTCTGGGCGTCGGGCAGAAGACCTATAAAGATAGAGTTTTCTATATTCAGATAATTACCGAAGCCGCCGGCAATATATATCTTTTTTATGTCCTCTAATTTTTTATCGACCTTATTAAGCAGCGATATTATAGCGCTGTATATCGCGCCTTTCGAGCGCTTAAGATTTTCTATGTCATCGTCGCTAATGATAACTTTATCCGCGACGATAAATTCATAACCTGTATCTGTCTTCCTGATCCTTTTGGATTTCAACTCACGGTTTATTTTTCCATTTTTTCCAATAACACCTCTTTTTAACATCTGGCACAATAGGTCTATATAGCCGGAGCCGCATATCCCCTTCGGCTTTTCATCCGCTATTGTTAAAACTTTTACATTAAGGTCTTTATCTATCTCTACTTTCTGAATCGCGCCTTTTACCGCCTTCATGCCGCTCGTCAGCCCGCTTCCTTCAAAAGCAGGACCAGCGCTCGCCGCGGCACTTATCATCCATTCGGAATTACCAAGTACAATTTCGCCGTTAGTGCCTATATCTACGAGCAATGATATCTCGCCGCTTTCCGACAGCCCGCATGCCAGCACACCCGAGACGATATCGCCTCCCACATATGTGGTTACGCCTGGTATAAAAGATACTATGCCTTTAGGATTTGCATCTATCCCCACTTCGGGAGAGTGTACCGTCTCAAACACAGTTGTCGTAGGTATATAAGGCGCCTTCCTTATATTTGTCGGGTCAACTTTTAGCAAAAGATGCATCATCGTCATGTTGCCCGCGCATACTATAGCGTATATATCAGCCATGTTGACATTGTGCGCCTTCGTAAGGTCTTCTATTATTTCATTGACATTATCAAGCACCGCCTCATTAAGCACCTTTAGGCCTTCCGGATTTGAGGCGTAAATTATCCTCGTAATAATATCGGCTCCGTAGCTCGCTTGCTTATTAAACGCTATTCTTGTGCCTAAAATATTTCCTGTATTAAGGTCTATCAGCTGGCCGACAACGGTAGTCGTTCCTATGTCAAACGCAAACCCGAAATTTACCTTCTTCGTATCGCCGGGCTCTATCGAGATTATGTCTATAGCATCGTCTTTATGTCCGATACAGGCGGTAACCTTAAAATCGCTGTCCCGCAGGACTTCGCTCAAATGTTTTAGATTTGCGAGGTTCGTCGATATGTGGACATTGTGAAACTTGTGCTCTATGTCCCTACATACTCTGTCAAGATCGCTTAAATTGTCGTCCTGTGTAGGCGCGGAAAGTTCCAGATACTCTTTTTTGACAAGCGGTGAAAAGGCAAACGCCTTTTCTCTTTCAAGCACTACGCCTTTCGTGAATTCTTCCGATTCGTGCTTGAACTTAGCGTGGACTTCGAGCGACTCTTTAGGTATCTTTACTTCGAGGTCGCTTTCCACTATAGTCTGGCAGGCAAGGACCTCTTTTTTGCCTGTTACAACCTTACACTTGCCGCAGAGGCCTTCTCCGCCGCAGGATGCATGCATCGCTATGCCGGCTTTTATGGCGGCGGTAAGCAGATCCGTACCTTGCGGAACTTTTATCGTTTTCTTCAGCGATGTAAAATTTACTGTGAACTCTTTCATCTATTTTAGGTTTCTCAAATAATTCGGTAACCCGGATGCCTCACGCGGCCCCACCGATATCTTCCAGCCGGTTACCTCTTCTAATTTTCCGCTCATAACCGAAACATACCCCGGAATGATAAGGCGCTTATGAGAGACTATCTTTTCAACTCCGGCCTTCTTCATCGTTTCATCTATTTTTTCCGGAGTAAATTTTTCGGCGGCCCACGCGGTAAGTACAGACATACCCTCCGAATCGCAGCAAAGTATATATGAAGGGACCTTGCTCGACTCAACTTCGCCCGCGACAGTAAAGTACGTTATGGAGAAATTGGTGGTTATAAGGACAGGTGAAGAAGGGCTGACTTTACCTATCTCGTAAATTTTGGGCTCTACCTGCACCGGTTTCTGCGGATCAGAGTAAATATCCTGGCGCGCGACCAAAAGCGGCAGAACAAACTCTTTATCCGTATTTTTTATTATCACAAGTCCGGCGTATTTAGCTACATATGAAATCGCCTCGGCCAATTCCGCATGGGGCTTGGCTTCAGAGGTAAGTGCCATCAAAGGATACCCAAGCGGCCTGAAATTTTTCTTTAATGCCGCTCTTCTTATAAATGTAAAGTTCTGTATCAGGCCGCCTTGAGCTTTGCCCTTTAGGCTTATCACAATCTCTTCGACTCCGCCCTGCTTTACCTTATCCGCGATGCTCGCCGCTTCATCAATATCTTTGCATGTAATGGCAAGCGGCGTCTTGTATTCTTTAGCTAAAGCTATGAAGGCATCTATATTGCCGGAGCCGTCCCAGATTATAAGAGGCCTCCTATCCTTACATATCTTCAACGCTTCCGCCATGGCATCGGCGCTGCCGCTATAAAGCGCTATATTTAATCCTGTCGAACCCGCTACTTTACTGACAAGTCCAATAAACGCGTCTTTACTGCCGGATGTATTCTTCAGGCAAACAAGACTTACGGATATATTCTGTCCGGCACGCTCAAATGACAAAGCGTTTATAGCAGAAACTTTCTTAGAAATCTCTTCGTCATTTAACGAATCTTCTATGAGTATACCGATGCCTGTGGGATGGAAAAATTTCTGCTCATGCCTATACATAACGGTCTCATTGCCCATCTCCAGCTTCTTATCGCCGGTGCCTACCGTGACGAGCTTTATAGGCGGCTGGCTGGCGCTCTCTAACGCTGACTTCGCCTGCGCGGTAACATGGGGGCACTTATCGAGCGACACCTTCTTCTGGGCAAGCGCCATCGCAAAGGCAAGACACGTAGCGAAACCGCATTCCTTGCAGTTTGTCTTCGGGAGTAACTTATAAATATCTAATCCTGTTAACGCCATTTTAATCCCTTTCTTACATTCTTAATATGAATTTTTCCCAGCTGCCTATTAAATTACCTGTTATAGTATCGTAAAATACCGTATTCCTGACATAAAAGCTGTAGAAGATGTAGAAATCCAAACACACTATCAATAAAATCGGGGCGCTGACTATTAATGCCCTTTTAGCTTTTGATTTTGACGCCAAGCCATATACCGTGATGGCCGTAAATACCCTTATCGGAAAATCGAGCGCTATCACATACCGCGCATTCTTTATGTATAAGCTGTTCGCGAGATAATATACTATGAAAAATAGCACCAGATATGAGCATGGCTCCGTCCAGAGGTTCTTATCTCTAAAATACCAGATAAAGAATGCCGCCGCGGCGATAACTGTAAGCGGCGATATGAGAAAAAAATCCAGCCCGTAGCGCGTTATTGGACCCGTTAAATACATTCTGGCCCATTTGTTGGTCAATGGCGACGTTATTATGATTTCAATAAGCCTTGCCAGATTGGCTAAACTTCCCGTAACGATAAGCCATGACATAACAACAGCCGCTAAGGATAAAATAAGATATACCAATAATGAAAATCTTCTCTTCCAGAAAATAACAATGAGAAAGAACGGCACGATCAGCAGATTCGACTCTTTTACCATAATTGCCGAGAATAGCGACAACGCAAACGCTATCCTTAACGCTATATTATCTTTCTTAAGCGCTTCGTAAAAGATCCATAACGTCAATATGATGAAGAAATACAGCATGCTTTCAGGCTGCGCCCTTCTTGAAAAAGCAAGATTCATAGGAGAGAAAGCAAGCAATGAAAGACTGATCAGCGCTATCTTTTCATCAAAGAGCCTTTTTGTAAAAAAATATCCGACAAAAAGCGACATAATACTGAAAAACGCCGACATATAAGAAAGAGCCTGGTAATTAAACTGCGCTATAAGCCGCATCCAATAACTGGCGATAACAATATAACCTGCCCGTAATGGGCTTGGGAATATATGAAAAAAATCGCCGTTAATATAATCTACCACCAGCGCCTGTATAGACGCATCCTTAGCTACCGCCATATAGGACGCGTATTTCAGGTAAAACTTTTCGTCCGGCACAGAGCCTGAATAGTCTATGTCTTTCAGAAACGCTATTCTTAAAAATATCCCTACCGCAAAAACAAGGATTACAAGCAGGATAAAATATTTTCTCGACCCTTGTTCCATGAGCCTTGTCCTTTTACATCATTGAAGGCATTGTAAGAGCAGGGTGCCCGACTTTTTCCATGAACTGTACAAGATTTACCACATCGGTCGCCACGGTCTCATCGGCGATCTTGTTTAAAAAGTCGGGGTCGCCTATCTCTTCGCAACGTTTCTTTAATTTATCGCCTAATGCTTCCTTTAATTCCTTAGGCATCCATACGATACGCTTTAACCCGCCTTCGGCTAAAATAAATTTTTTACTGGTTATATACAAACGTCCTACCCCTAAAAATCCGGGCGTTTGATTTCCCCCGCCTACGGAGCTTGCCAGCGTAGTAAACTTCATCCCTGCCGGTGTTTCGCCGGCGTATTCTCTATTCACAATCATTACACCGTTAGCTTCCGGCACTATTGCCACTATGCACTCAAAGCATCCGCATGATGTCATTGGTGATTCCATGATCGAATATGTGGACATCTGGCTTACATGCTGGTGGGACGCATTGTGAACAAAAGTGTTTATTCCTTCCCAGATACCTTTTACAGCATCAATAGCGTTACCCTTCTTTATAGGCTGATTACCACCCGTCGGCGTGATTTCGTGCGCTGCCTTGGCATCGAGCCATGAGTAGGCGCCGCAAAGTCCGAGCCTCTCAGGGCTCACGACGCAGATATGATCAGGCGCAAAGCTTTGACAAAGCGCGCAGCTATAGAAGGTATCTACTGATTCATCAGTCATGCCCGCAAGACGCGCGTCGCGCGCTTCATAGGTTTTGCGAGCTTCAGGCAAAATATTATTTACCCCTTTTTCATCCGTAATAAGTTTAACCTGAACTTTGTCTATAATCGCTCCATATTCGTCATGGAATTTTGTAATCAGCAGATCGCCGAAATGGCGGATCTTAAATCCTGCATTCTTGGCGTCCTTGGAGATCCTTACCCAGTTCATGTCACGCTGGCCCATATGAAATATGCCCATCGCGTAATTCAGGAACTTATGTATTTGACGCTCCAGTATGGGTTCAAAATCCTGTATCATCTTACGTCCGGCTACTTCTATCAGTATACCGAGGGGCGCAGACGATCCCTCCGCCATTTTATCGATCTCAGGCCCTATAACCTCTATGCGGCCATTCTCTATCTCTTCAGGCTTTCCCATCTTCAAATACTCAAAGGCCGGCGAGTATTTACCGCCGAACTGAACGAACATATTCTCTTTTCTGACGCGCTCGCCCTCAAAGGCCGCTGAACACGGGACAGGTATCGGCACTTTTGTAACTTTTATCTTGATCCCCCTTACCTCGATGCAGCGCTGCACTATTTTCTTGTGATCCAGTTCTTTCACCAAAGCCTCATACGTCGTAATACCGGATGGTTTTATCTCAGGTATATCTGTATCAGCTATGATCGGAAAGCCCATGTTTATAGCGCCGGCGCCCGTAGCATATTTTATGTCGTCAAGCTCACCAAGAACGAGGCCGAACGCGAATACTCTCTCTTTCGTGTACATGAGGCATTTCGACGCGTCTCCGGACTTAATTCCACCAAATGTCAACGCCGCCCTTATCGCCCAGTTGAGGGCGTAGATACCGGATATGGTATCTCTGCCGTAAGGAACGATATAATTTTCCCAGCCCATCTGTATCTTCTCTTCTATCAGTTGGTCTATGATGGAACGCCCCTTGACCGATGAGCCGACAAATATCAATATGCTTCTTTCCTGGAGCTGCCGGATTATATCGACGGCTGTTTTATTGTCCGGCGCCGCGCCCAGAACCGCCGCGAAACCGGCCATTCGGCCGTCGACCAATTGTATCCCAAGCGTGCGCAGGATCGTATCCGAAAAGAAGCCATTACAATCTTTTTGAGGCTCCTTGTTATATAAATAGCGTAATGCGACGATAATCTCTTCATTAAACAACGTTGCCATGCCGGCATTAAGCGCATCACCCAAATAAGGCAGCCACACTTTCTCCGAAGGCATTTCAGGAAGAAGAGACTTGGCGTGTTCGAGTATCGGCACCATATCCTTCAACGTCTCAACCTTCGCGCCTAAAAGGGCATTCGCCATAGGCAGATAAAATGCTGTATCCGGGAAATTGACCTTCTCGGATGTCCCCTTCTCCTTTATCGCTTTATCTAAAAATTCGGACGCCTGTTTATATATCTCACGAGCACCGCGAATTACAGATTCTGCAACAACTTTAGACATACATATTCTCCTTATCTTTACCTTTAATATGTTCTATAATATCAGGATAGCCGAAGCTCTCCTCTGTCAGTCTATCCCTGAACGGTACAATGTCTATCCCGTCTTTTATTAATCTTAAAAATATACCGCCATTAGCCACCTTTCCAGCCAGTACTACCCCAACCAGGCGGTTATTTTTAATAACAAATTTTTTATACGTCCCGGCTTTTGCATTCTTTAATTTTATCTCTTCGAACCCCTGTCCATCCTTTACCTTAAATATTCCAAAAGACATCGTCGGCAACCCGAAAAACTCCAGAGAATTCATCCCAAGCGAACCTTCATATTTAACCTTTTCTCCCGCCATATTCGCGCCTGCAACTCTTCCCTGCCATACGGCAATAGGCCAGAGCGCGTTCACACACCCCGCCTTCAGAGTAATATCATAAGCCTCGCATACATCTCCAGCCGCATAGATATTGGGAACTGCTGTGCGCAACGTGTTATCTGCTATTATACCTTCGTTCACTTTAATGTCTGTTCCGCTTACCATATCAATATTAGGCGCAACTCCTTTACTGACTATCAGTATTGAAGCCTCTATTGTCTTGCCGGAATCTAACTTTAACGCCTTAATATTGTCTTCACCAACTACCTCAGCCACATCGTGGCCGAAGATAAGTTCGACACCGTTTGATTCCAGCTTATTCTGGACAAGCTGGGCAGCCTCCCGGTCGAGCACCTGCGATAAAACCTGCCCGGATTTGACTATGACCTTTACTTTGAGGCCTCTCTTCTTCAAGGCATAAGCAGCCTTCAGCCCGACCAGGCCCCCGCCGGAAATACAGGCTGGCTTGCTCGCCGCGACAAGCGTATTAAGTTCTTTAGCATCCCGGATCGTCCTGAATCCATAAACGCCTTTTTTGTCTATGCCTTTTATCTCCGGCATCTTGGGCGAAGAGCCTGTAGCAATAAGGAGGCTGTCGAATTCATGTTTCGTCTTGTCCTCAAAGTAGACCGCGTTCTTCTTCGGTTCAACGCGCGTGATCTTTTTATTCAGGATTAGTTCAATATTATTCTCTTTATAAAAACTGTCTGCCCTGTATAATATTTCTTTCTCCTTAATGTCCCCGGCGAGATAGTACGAAATGAGACAGCGACAATAAGACGGGTAATCTTCATCCGAAATCATAGCTATCCGTGACTCTTTATCTTTCTTACGGATAGCTTCCGCCGCCGATATGCCCGCTGCTGAATTCCCTATAATAATATAGCGCTTCATTTAAACACCTCTTCCTGCCATATAACTGCGCCTGTAGGGCATGCTTTTACACAAGCCGGTTCGTCTTTATCGGCACATTTATCGCAGCGCACCGGCATCTTCTTTTTTAAATTGGGGCGGACAGCGCCGTATGGGCATACCATGACGCACATCCAGCAGCCGACACAGCGCTTCTCATCGTGCAGGACCATCCCCTTCGTCTTATCAAAGATAAGCGCTGAGGCCATGCAGGCGTCAACACATTTTGCGTCCTTGCAATGCCTGCATGAAACAGGATAATTTTTCCCGCGCGAACATAGCACTTTTTTTCGCGGCAGAGAGGGCATCTCTTCTTTTATTGCCTTAAAGAGATCCCCGCTCGCTGAATGAGCCACCGCGCAGGCAATCTCGCAGGACTTGCACCCTAAACATTTTTTTACTCCATAATATAACGTCTTCACTTTTGGTACATCCAGGGTTTAAGATTAAGCGCTTTACGCTTCTTGTCTATGTGAGCTATCATCAGGTCGGCCATCTTTATTGGGTCATCGCAGAACTCAAACCTTCCTCCGACGGCACTCTCAATACCCTTCGTCAGATACTCCGTCAGATTAGCGCTTCCCAGAGTGGCAAAAGGAAGTGAGCCAAATACGGTGTATACTCCCGAGGCGACAAAATAAAAACCGATCGTTATCGCTTTCTCTGACATCCATTCGGGCGCGCAGCCTGCGGCCGGTATATCCGACAAATCCTGGCCCAGTCCGCCTTCCTCTATAATATGAGACGCGGCTGTCAGTATACGTGAATTATCGACACATGCGCCCATGTGCAGTACCGGCGGTATGCCGACCGCCTCGCATATCTCCTGCAATCCCTTGCCGGCATAAGTCTTGGCCGCTTCCGGCACCAGCAACCCCTGTTTCGCGCAGGCTATCGCGGCGCATCCGGTCTGAAGTACCAGCACATCGTTCTTTATTAATTCCTTCACAAGCGTCGTATGATAATAATCGTGAGTCTGCTTCGGGTTGTTGCATCCTACCACGCCGGCCAATCCCCTAAGGCGTCCGGATATGATAGCCTCATTCAAAGGCTTATATGTTGAACGATATTTGCCTCCCAATATCTGGAAAACTATCTCTTTCGTAAAACCTGCCACCAGATCCATCTCGTGTTTTGGGATGTTGACCCTTCCCTTATTTCTATTGGAAAAATTTTCCACGCCTATCCTTACTATCTGCTTGGCCACATCATAAGCATTGTCAGGGGTAAATTCTATATGTTGTACGCCGGGGAAACGGGCCTTCGTGCTTGTCGTAATGAGTTTCGTATGAAAACAACTCGCTACCTCATGGAGGGCCGGCATTATACATTGGACATCTACCATCATAACTTCCACCGCGCCGGTTATTATGGCCAACTCCTGCTGAAGAAAATTACCCGCGACCGGAATACCGTTACGCATCAGGACTTCGTTAGCGCTGCAGCAGATACCGGCAAGATTGATACCTTCGGCGCCTTTTACCTTAGCAAGCTTTACCAATTCAGGATCTTTGCAGGCCTTGACCGCCATATCCGACAGGACTGGTTCATGGCCATGCACTACGATGTTGACAAAACCTTCCCTCAGAACTCCGAGATTCACTTTTCCCCTTACAGGCATCGGACTGCCAAGAATGGCATCCTGAACTTCGGTCGCGATCATCGATCCGCCCCAACCGTCCGAAAGCGCACATCGCATACCGTTTTTTATCATATTCTTATAATCGTTGTCCACGCCCATAGTTGTGGTATGTAAAAGCTCTACGACTTCCCTGTCTATACCGCGCGGTGTAATGCCAAGATCCTTCCATATCTTCTGCCGTTTTTTAGGGGCCCTTTTGCAAAATACCAGTTCGCCATCCTGTTTCCCGAACTCTTCGAGGAGTTTTTTGGAAAGTTCTCTGGTAATATCGGATATCGGCTTTGAGCTGTCGATGCCAAATTCTTCCGCAAGCTTCTTAAATTTATCGACGTCGAGTATTTCGTAATTGTGTGTATGAGAATCCTTGCCATGCCCATGCTCATGCATGCGAACGTCCGAGATAAGCGATAACATATGCGCGACATCCCTGCCGTGATCGGAATGAGCGGACGCGCCAACCGCTATTTTCCTGACAAGGTTTCTCGCCGCTATGGTATCGGCGTTTGCGCCGCACACACCGGTGTTAGCGCCCTCTCCAAACGGATCTATGCGGCACGGTCCCATGTTACAGACTGTGCAGCATGCTCCGAGTTGACCAAAACCGCATTGAGGTTGCTGTTCTCCAAGCCTATCCCAAACAGTCTCGATGCTCTCACATCTTGCCTTTTCAAGCATCTCCTGCGTAGCTAAATCTATGGATTTTTTCTTCACATCTGACATTTATTTTCTCTCCTTTACAATCCCGCTGTCTCTAAAACAAGCGGGACCTTCTTATCCCAGCCTATCGGCATGATATGTATGCCCTGACACAACGGCTTAAGCTCTCTAATAAGCCGCGCAGCTATCTCTATCGATTTTGCACTCTTATCTTTCGTCTCTTCCATCTCTTTAATAAGATTGTCGGGCACGAAGACTCCCGCGACATTCTTATTCATATATCTTGCCATTCCCGCGGATTTCAGCAATACTATGCCGCCCAATATCTTTGTCTTTAAATGCCGCGTGGCGTCCAAGAATCTTTTGAATAACTCCATATCGTAGATAGCCTGCGTCTGGAAAAATAGCGCGCCGGATTCTATCTTTTTCTCCATCTTTATGATTTCCGGCTCGAGCGGATCCGCGCCCGGGTTTACTACCGCGCCTACACAGAATTTTGGCGCCCCCTTTAACGCGTTGCCTTTCATGTCCTTGCCTTCCTGCAAAAGTTTTATCGCGTCCAGAAGCTCAATAGAGCCTAAATCAAATACAGGCTTAGCCTCGGGATGATCGCCGAGCGTCGGATAATCCCCCGTAAGGGCAAGCACATTTTCTATGCCGAGTATGGCGGCGGATAATAGATCGGACTGTAACGCAAGCCTGTTCCTGTCACGGCATGTCATCTGCAATATAGGCTCGATGCCCCTATCCTTTAAAAGATGGCACACCGCAAGCGAACCGACCCTTAATACGGAACTTTGCAGGTCCGTAACATTTATTGCGTCGACCTTGCCCTTTATAAGATCCGCATCTTCGAGCATCTCTTTGATATCGGTCCCTTTTGGGGGACCTATCTCGCTTGTAACTAAAAATTTGCCGGCTTTAATCTTATCGCAGAATGTCATCCCGTATTCCTATCCCACCGCCGCGGTGGGAATGTAGCTAACTACACGACACCGCGGCGGTGCAATTCATGAGTTTAAAACATAAAACTATTCTTAAACAATTCAACAGTATTACGCATAAGTATAGTAGTTGTGATCGGCCCTACACCGCCGGGAACAGGCGTGATGAAAGACGCTTTTGCTGAAGCGGCCTCAAACTCCACATCGCCGACTATCTTGTCCGCTACTCTATTTATCCCTACGTCTACAACAATAGCGCCTTCTTTTATCCAATCACCTTTTATTATACCTGCCCTGCCTACCGCAACGACCAGCACCTCGGCTCTTTTTACATGATCGGCAAGCACGCCTCTTTCGCCGGTGGCTATGTGACAAACTGTCGTCGTCGCGAATTTATTTAGTAGCATCATGGCAAGCGGTTTGCCCACAATCTCTGAGTGGCCGACTATAACCGCCTCTTTCCCGTATAGATTTACTTTTGATGATTCCAATAATTCCATTACAGCCATGGCCGTACACGGGCCTATCCTGTACTGGCCCAGCAATATTTTCCCGAGGTTTTCCGGATGCATGCCCTCGGCATCTTTTGCGGGCGATATAAGATTAACTATCCTTTTTGCGTCTATACCCTTTGGCACCGGAAGCTGTAATATTATCGCCGATACGGCCGAATTACTATTTAACTCTTTAACAATATCTTCCGCTTCGGCCTGTGTAATCGTCGCTGGTAAGACTTTAAGTTCATACTCTATTCCAAGATTTTCCGCCGCCTTCTTCTGCGCTTTGACATACACGGCGCTCGACGCGTTATCTCCCATCTGCAAAGCAACCAGCTTAGGCGTCTTGCCGCTTTTAGCTTTAAGCGCTTCGACATCTGATTTTATCGACGTTCTAAGTCCTTCCGCTATTACTTTACCCTCTAAAAGTGCCGCACTCACCTGATTACCTCCTCGCATTTTTCCAAGAACTCTTCTTTTAACTTCGGCAGCTGCTCCTCCATCGGCTGCAGGATATTGTGGATACTGCCGATAAAATCCATATCCTTTATATATCTCATATTTATGTAGACGTTGTACTTCGCGGCAAAGAACGCGCCCTCCAGAAATATAACCGCTATCGCCGTATCCGTTATTAAATTTTTATTGCCGCATTCGATCAATCCATCGCATAATTTTAAACATTCCGCGGATATTCTGCATATATCGCAGGGAGGTTTTATGGCTTCTTTGTAGGCCATCTCCAGTTTCGAAGCGTCCTTAGTCTCCTTCATGATCTTCGACAATTTACTATAAGCTTCTACATCCATATCGATAAGGGCTTCGAGTTCTTTGCGCGCTTCAAGCGTCCTATTTAATATTTTCTTCGCATTCTCTTCGCCGGATTTATATTTCGGATTGCCTATAGTGTAATTTGCGACCATAGACATCAGCGCTACCCCTGCAGCCGCAGTAAGCGCGGCCGCGCTTCCGCCGCCAGGTGCCGGTTTTCGGGCAGCAAGATCACTTAAATAGGCTTCTACAGATCCTTTAATGTACATATCTTCGACCTCCCTTTGGCGTCGACATCCATGCACTCGCCCACCGGATGAGACGGCAGGCTCGGCATGGTAAGAATATTACCGCACAGCGCATATAAAAATCCCGCCCCGGCTGATGGGCGCACCTCGCGTATAGGCAATACAAAATCTTTCGGAGCGCCTTTAAGTTCCGGGTCATGCGACAAGGATAATGGCGTCTTTGCCATGCATATGGGCAATTTTGCCAAACCCAGTTTTTCAAAAATCTCTATATTTGCCTGGGCATGCGGCTCGAAATTCACATCTTTTGCGCCGTAAATTTTAGTGGCAATAATACGCATCTTCTCTTTTATGGATACACCGGACGGATACAGGCGCCTGAAATTACTCTTTACGGAAGCGGCCTTTACCACCGCCCTCGCGAGATCCTTACCGCCTGCCGAGCCTTTTTTATAAACTTCGCTTGCCACGCAGTCAAACGCGCCGGAGCTTAAAGCTATCTTTTTAACCAAATCTATCTCTTTGTCGGTGTCTGTGGCAAATCTGTTGACGGCGACAACGCAAGGCACGCCGTAAATGAGCACATTCTCTATCTGTTTTTTTAGGTTCTCGCAACCTGATTCAACTGCCTTTAAATCTTCTTTTTCGATCTCTTTGCCCAGCGCCTTACCCACGGTCATTTTGAACATTCCGGAATGTACTTTAAGCGCTCTTATCGAACATACCAGGACTGCGGCATCGGGCTTGAGTCCACTCTGGGCGCACTTTATATTAACAAATTTCTCCATCCCGCAGTCCGCTCCGAATCCGGATTCCGTAACCACAAAATCCGCCAATTTCAGCCCGACACGGTCGGCCAGAATGGAGCTGCTCCCATGCGTTATATTCGCGAATGGCCCTGTATGTATAATGCACGGCGTATTCTCGCCTGTCTGCACAAGGTTTGGCTTTATAGCGTCCTTTAATAACAGCGCCATGGCTCCCGCGACATGGATATCTTCGCACGTAACGGCCTTGCCTTCTTTGGTAAGGGCAAGGACTATCCTTGAAAGACGCCTCCTTAAATCCGGTATAGACTCGCATAATGCAAGGATAGCCATTATTTCGCTTGCCGCTGTTATGCAAAATCCGGTCTTCCTTTCGACGCCATGCTCACCGCCGCCTAAGGCTATCATGACGTTACGCAGCGCCCTGTCATTTACATCGACTACCCTGCGCCAGTATATCCTATCCGTATCTATGCCTAATCCATTGCCTCTATATAGATGATTGTCTATAAATGACGCACAAAGGTTATGAGCCTGGCTTACCGCGTGTATATCGCCTGTTAAGTGCAGATTGATATCGTCTTCCGGCAGTACCATAGCCTTACCACCGCCAACTCCTCCGCCTTTAACACCGAAGAACGGCCCGATAGAGGGCTGTCTTATGCAGGCAACCGTTTTCTTGCCGAGCTTATTCAGGGCCATCGATAGGCCTATCGTAGTAACGGTCTTTCCCTCACCCAAATGCGTCGGGGTGATGCCCGTTACAACGATATATTTGCCCTTTGACCGTAAATTCTTTTTAGACTTGAGGATGTCCAGGGATATCTTGGCCTTATGGTAACCATATGGCTCCAGATATCTGTTTGATATACCGAGCTTTGTGGCAATTGAATTGATTGGCTTTAGCGTCATTATATTAAAATAATTATGAGATAATCATTCTAATATAAGTGGGCGGGCAGGTCAATAGAATTTACCTATTTTTCAGCACAGGCTGCAGAAATAAGGTAAAGGCCTTTTAATGTCAGATCTTCGTCCGCCATCTGTATGGATTTAGCGTATTTTTTGATGAGTTTGGAGTTTCCGCCTGTGGCTATAATTTTCGCATCTTTACCCAGGATCTTCCTGTATTTGGCCGCCAAACCGTCGATCATAGCGCCAAAACCGAATAAGATGCCGCCTCTCATGCTATTTACAGTATCCTTGCCTATGATAGATGGGGCATCTTTTAACTCTACTTTTGGCAACAACGCCGTTCTTCTGTAAAGACTTGATAACGATAATTCTATTCCCGGCAATATAAGCCCGCCCAGATAATCGCCCTTTTTTGAGATTATATCGAAGGTTATAGCGGTCCCCGAATCAACCACTACTGCGGGAGCGCCGTAAAGCATCTTGGCCGCATAAGCATTCACAAGCCTATCCTGCCCCACCTCTTTCTTTATCCTGTATAAATTTTTTATCGGGACTATCTTGTCTTTGCCTAAAACGGTTATCTTTATATCAGATGATAGCTTACGGAGTTCCACTATAAACCGCGCTAATGACAAAGGAACGACGCTCGATATTACCGCCTCGCTCACATCGCCTATTTCGAAATGCGCCCGCGCTATAAGAGCTTTTATGCTACGGGCGTATAAGGAATATGAATTGGTCGGAATCTTCGTCTTCCTGGACAGCTTATTGCCTTTAAATAATCCAACTGTTATATTTGTATTTCCTATATCTACCGCTAATATATTTTTCATCTCGCTATCACCACGTCTCCAGAGGAAACTTTTTCCAGCACTCCTGAATCCAGCCGCACAACAAGCGCTCCGTCCGGATCTATATCATGAGCCAGCCCTTCGAATGTCCTGCCTGGCAGGC
This sequence comes from Candidatus Omnitrophota bacterium, assembly GCA_030695905.1. Lineage (NCBI taxonomy): Bacteria > Pseudomonadati > Candidatus Omnitrophota > Candidatus Omnitrophota bacterium. The sequence continues at coordinate 191,477 of JAUYOL010000043.1, forward strand.
TTATCTTTACCCTCGATCCAAGCATGTCGGATAGATTCTTCCACGCTTCTACTATAGGCTCAAATCCTTTGCTGGCCAATAAATTATAACATCCTTCAAGTCTTTCCAGGATATTTTTTGTCAGTTCAACTCTTGATACCGCGCCTTTTATGCTGCGCCTGACAAGCCCTTCTTTTAATGAGGTGCCGGTTTTGGGCAACTGCTTAGATGGCGTATTCACGTTAATTCCTATGCCTAAAATAACAAAATCTACACAGTCTTGCTGGGCTTTCATCTCCGTTAAGATACCGCATATCTTCTTACCGTCTAACATTATATCGTTGGGCCACTTTATAGAAACATCAAGCGATGTAACTTCTCTGATCGCCCTAGTCACCGCCACTGCCGCCAGAAGAGTTATTCTCGGTATTTCATTCGGGGCTATCCTGGGTTTCAATATGCATGACATGTACACACCACCCTTCGGCGGAGAAGCCCAGCGCCTTCCGTGCCTGCCTTTACCTTTGGACTGTTCTTCCGCGAGAATTATCGTGCCCTCCTTTATTCCTTTTTCCGCCAATTGATAGGCTAAATCATTTGTTGAATCGACTTTTTTATACGATATTATCTCTTTGCCGAAAACTTTTGTTTTCAGTTTCCATTTTATCTCGGAAGATATGAGCGCGTCGGGTACTGTTATAAGTTTATAGCCCAGATGAGGCACGGCTTCTATTTCATAACCTGCCTTGCGCAAGTCCTCTATGTGTTTCCATATAGCCGCCCTGGAGATGCCGGCATACTTACACAGCTCTTCGCCGGAAACATAGGAATCCCTGCTATGGCGCAGTACGTTTAATATCTTCTCGTCCAACATTCTCTTTTAACTCCTTTATCTGGTCGCGAAGGATGGCGGCGCGTTCAAACTGCAGATTCCTTGCCGCGACTTCCATATCGTGCTGTAATTCTCCGATCAATGACGTAACATCATACTCGTCGTCATTCTCCTCGACGACACTCTCAATAACTTCACGCGCTTTCTTATATGACTCGATGCCCTCCCTGACAGCCTTCTCTATCGAGCGCGGAGTTATATTATTTTTCTTATTAAATTCGATCTGTATCTCCCGGCGGCGGCTGGTCTCATCCATGGCTCTCTTCATGGATTTTGTAACGGTGTCCGCGTACATCAGCACTTCGCCGTTTATATGGCGTGCCGCGCGGCCCGCCACCTGTATAAGGCTTGTGCCGGAACGCAAGAATCCTTCTTTATCAGCGTCGAGTATCGCCACCAGTGAAACTTCCGGCAGATCCAGCCCTTCTCTTAATAAATTTATTCCAACGAGACAATCGAACTTTCCTAACCTAAGGTCTCTTAGTATCTCTACCCTTTCTATAGCGTCGATTTCAGAGTGCAGATATTTCACTCTCAAGCCCATATCTTTTAAATAGCGCGCCAGGTCCTCTGAGAGCCGCTTTGTAAGAGTGGTGACCAGAATTCGTTCTTTTTTCTCGGCGCGCTTTTTTATCTCACCGACAAGATCGTCTATCTGTCCGGCTGTCGGCCTTACTTCTATCTTCGGATCTATAAGTCCGGTGGGTCTTATTACCTGCTCTATGATGCTACCTTTAGAGAGCCCTATCTCATATTCATCCGGAGTGGCGGAAACAAATACCGCCTTATTTATCATGCTTGAAAACTCTTCGAATCTTAAGGGTCTGTTATCAAGCGCCGACGGCAGCCTGAAGCCATACTCTATCAGTGTCTCTTTGCGCGCCTTGTCGCCCGCATGCATGCCCCTTATCTGCGGTATTGTCACATGCGACTCGTCTATAAAAAGAAGAAAATCTTTGGGGAAATAATCTATCAGGCACCACGGTCGCTCTCCCGACGGACGGCCGGATATATGGCGCGAATAATTCTCTATGCCGTTGCAATACCCCAGCTCGCGCATCATGTCGATATCATATTTCGTGCGCGATTCAAGCCTCTGCGCTTCCACCAACTTTCGCTGGCTCTTTAATTCATCGAGCCTGAAACTCAACTCTTCCTCTATGGTATTAATGGCGCGCTCTATTCTATCAGGCGTGGTAACAAAATGTTTCGCGGGATATATACCTATCTTCTGAACGCCATTTATAATGTCGCCGGTCAAAGGGTTTATTTCATATATATGCTCTATCTTATCGCCAAATTGCTCGACCCTGTAAGCCGTCTTTGTATATGCCGGAAATATCTCGACTGTGTCGCCTCTGACGCGGAAAGTGGACCTTTTAAAATCGTAATCATTGCGCGTATAGTGTATCGAAACGAGCTTGCATAATATTTCGTCACGCGAAATATCTTCGCCCTCTTTTAAAAATATAAGCATCTCGCCATATTCTCCCGGAGAGCCCAGGCTGTATATGCAGGAGACGCTGGCCACTATAAGGCAGTCACGCCTTGACATAAGAGAGCTCGTCGCGGACAGCCTTAAACGGTCTATATCCTCATTTATCGACGCGTCCTTTTCTATATAGATATCTCTTTGCGGAATATACGCTTCGGGCTGGTAATAGTCGTAATAGCTGACGAAATACTCTACAGCATTTTCGGGAAAGAACTCTTTAAATTCGCTGTAGAGCTGCGCCGCGAGGGTCTTATTGTGCGAGATTACTAATGTGGGCTTATTTATAGCGGCTACCACATTTGCCATCGTAAATGTCTTGCCGCTGCCGGTAACACCGAGAAGGGTCTGGAACTTTTCGCCTTTTCGTAAGCCTTCCTCCAGTTTTTTGATCGCCTGCGGCTGATCACCTTCCGGATTAAAGTTGCTTACGAGTTTAAAATTCATCTTTTTAGACGATTTCCAGGCTCATGTCTATTGATTTGACCGAATGGGTGAGAGCGCCGACCGATATCATATCGATACCTGTCTTTGCATACTCTTCTATCGTTTCCAGATTTATTCCGCCCGATACTTCGAGAAGCGCCTTGATCTTTGACATGCGGCGTATCTCAACGCATGCCTTCACGTCCTTTACCGGCATATTGTCCAGCATTATAATATCCGGCTTTCCCTTAAGCGCGTCTTCAAATTGGGCGGGAGTCGCCACTTCTATTTCTACAACGGTTCCCTTTAAATTTTTCTTTCTTGCCGCCTCTACCAACTCTTTCAGGCCGGTCTTCTGCATGCTCGCTTTTATATGGTTATCTTTTATCAACACCTGGTCATATAGACCCATACGATGATTCGAGCCGCCCCCTACGGAAACAGCGTACTTTTCAAGATATCTCAGAAGCGGATAGGTTTTACGCGTATCCATCACTTTCACGCCATAAGGCTTGGTCTTGTCGGCAAATTCTTTCGTCTTTGTGGCGATGCCGCTTAGGAACTCGAGAAAATTGAGCATTGCCCGCTCCGCCCTTAAGATAGAACTGGTGTGCCCCTCAATAAAAACCAGCTCTTTATCCCTGCCGATAAAATCGCCGTCGTTGCAATTGGGCTTAAAACGCACACTATAATCTATCTGCGCCATAAGCCATTCTGCGATCTGCAGGCCGCATACCACGCAATCTTCCCTTGTGATTATGGTCGCTCGAGAACTTAAGAATTTATCTACAAGGACACCGGTAGTGATATCGCCCTTGCCGATATCTTCTTTAAGCGCAGACTTTATTATGGGTAATACTCTCTCTTTATCCAGCCGCATGATACATATCTACCTTAATTCAAACGCTTCATCGCTCGCAGTTACAATAGGCATGCCCGTATTTTCATCATAGGTTTCCCACTTATCTACAACCATGTCATTGTCTGTATCGTAACCTCTTTTTACGACTTTGTTATCAACATCATATATATCCACACCGTCTATTTTGGCATCACCGTTCCTGTCGACCATTATCTGTTTTGTTGACATCTGTTCATGCTGCGGAACCGCGAAGGCTGATCCGGCTAAAATAACACACAATACCGCGGCTACCAATACGACAAACTTCTTCATGCTTCCTCCTTGTTTTTATTCTATATTCTTCAGGTTGTCTTTCAGTTTTTTGATCTGCAGTTCCAATTCCGTTTTTCTTGCCCTTTGTCTTTCAACGACTTCTTCCGGCGCCTTACCGGTAAAATTTTTATCTTTAAGGCGCGCGGATATCGATTTTATCTCGCAGGCTATCCTGTCCTCTTCTTTTTCAAGCCTCTGGGCCTCTTTATCGAAATCTATAAGGCCTTCCAGCGGAATATATATTTCGGATTTACCCACAATCGCCGCGGCGGAACTTTTCGGCTTCTGCACCCTGCCCACGGTAAGCTCCGAGAGCCTTGAAAGTCTTTTTATGAACTCTGTATTATCACATAAAAACTCATCTTCTTTCTTATCATGGATATTCACAAAAGCCTTCATTTCAAGCCTCGGCTCGATGTTCCATACGGACCTGATATTTCTTATCGCTGTAATCATGTCAATAAGGCGCTTCATTTCGGTTTCGCACTTCTCGGATATGATATCTTTCTGTATATGCGGCCATGGCTGGATCATTATCGAATCACCCTTAGAATCTTTCGGCCGTGGTATCTGCTGCCATATCTCCTCTGTAATAAAAGGCATAAACGGGTGCAGCATTCTTAGCGATTTTTCCAGCACTTTATACAGCACTACTTGGGTCGTCTTTTCGGTAATCGCTGCCTTGGCTATCTCTATATACCAATCGCAGAACTCGTGCCAGACAAAATCATAAATACTATTTGCCGCCTCATTGAACTTATATTCATCCAGGCACTTCTCCACATCCCTGATAGTAGAGTATAGACGTGAAAGGATCCACCTTTCCGGAAGAGGCAGGTTTTCTGCCTTAAAAAATACACACAGATCTACGTTAATATCATCTTCTTCAAGATTCATCATTATGAATCTTGACGCGTTCCACAGTTTATTGGCAAAATTTCGGCCAAGCTCGAATTTGCTCTCTGATAAAAATACGTCCTGACCCTGGGCCGTTATCGATACTATACTGAAACGAAGCGCGTCGGTGCCATACTTGGCTATCATGTCCAATGGGTCTATGACATTACCCAGAGACTTGGACATCTTGGTTCCGGTTACGTCTCGCACAGTCCCATGTATATAGACATCTTTAAAAGGTATACCACCCATAAACTCCATACCGGCCATTATCATGCGGGCTACCCAGAAAAATATTATCTCCTGCGCGGTAACTAACGAATTCGTCGGATAAAAATATCTTAAGTCCGGGGTTTCTTTAGGCCATCCGAATGTTGAAAAAGGCCACAGCCAGGAAGAGAACCATGTATCCAGAACGTCCGGGTCTTGTTCTATCCTCACAGAGCCGCATTTTACACATGTTTCGGGCCTGGCCTTCGCCACCATTATTTCGTTACAGTCACGGCAATAATATACCGGTATGCGGTGCCCCCACCAGATCTGTCTTGATATGCACCAGTCGCGTATGTTATTCATCCAGTCCAGATAAACCTTGGTCCATCGATCCGGATGAAATTTAATCTTACCTTTTTTGACGGCTTCGATGGCAGGTTTTGCCAAGGGCTTCATCTTCACGAACCACTGCGGTGAGAGCCGCGGCTCAACCATCGTGTGGCAACGATAACAGTGACCTACCGCGTGCCTGTGCGCCTCTGACTTTATAAAGAGCCCGCGATCCTTTAAGTCCTCTATTATGGCTTCACGCGCTTCCAGCCTATCCATGCCATGATAATCCGTATCCGGCAGGTTTATCGTCGCGTCTTCGTGCATCACGTTTATCTGCCCCAGGCCGTATTTCTGCCCTAATTCGAAGTCCACAGGGTCGTGCGCAGGCGTTACTTTAAGCGCCCCTGTGCCGAACTTCATATCGACCAAAGGATCGAATATCACCTTTAGCTCTCTATTCAGTATCGGCAATAAAATTGTTTTATCTTTTAATTCTTTATAACGCTTGTCTTTGGGGTTCACCGCTACAGCGACATCGCCCAGCATAGTCTCGGGCCTCGTCGTCGCTACCACAACAAATTCTTTCGATCCCTTTATTGGATATTTTATGTGGTAAAGCATCCCTTCTATGTCTTTATGCTGCGACTCTTCGTCTGATAGAGCCGTCTGGCAGCGAGGGCACCAATTTATTATATAGTTGCCTCTATATATGAGCCCTTTTTCGTATAATTTTACGAATACTTCCAATACCGCTTCCGAAAGCCCTTCATCCATTGTAAAACGTGTTCGCTGCCAATCGCATGAACATCCGAGCTTCTTAAGCTGCCTTATTATGGTGGAGCCATACTCTTCGCGCCACTTCCATACCTCTTCTATAAACTTATCCCGGCCGAGATCCTGGCGCTTCATGCCGCCTTTGGCAAGCTTCTTCTCAACAACATTCTGCGTGGCAATTCCGGCATGATCGGTTCCAGGCATCCATTCAGCCTCAAAGCCCTGCATGCGTTTAAAGCGTATTAATATGTCCTGTATTGTATTATTTAGAGCGTGGCCCATATGAAGGATTCCGGTAATATTGGGAGGGGGTATGACTATCGAATATGGCTTCTTTTTGGGATCGGGTTTGCCAGAAAAAAAACCCTTCTCTTCCCACATCTTGTATATAGAGTCCTCGATGACCTGAGGATTATATGCCTTTGGCAATTCTCTCATTATGGCTAACCGCTTATGTACTTGTTCAATAATGCCATCGCTTTTTCGTTGTCACTGGTCTGGAGCACCATTCTTGAAGAGCCTTTGGTATCGCATGTGCACGGAGTTATATATGTATATTTTATATCTATGTTGTTCTCTTTCATCTCTGTGGCCACTACCTTAAACGCGCCGGGTTTATTTTCCAGATCGACTAAAAGAACCTCTGTCTCTTTTACCATCTTATACTTCTTTTTCTTAAGCTCATTGATAATAACCAGATTTGCATTCGTAATAAGAAAGACTTTGCCGGTGATGCCCGCTTCATAACCAAGGACGGCCTCGATATTTATACCTTTATTGGCGAGCATCATGGCGACGTCGGCCAATATACCGACCTTGTTCCTGGTCGTTATCGTTATCTCTTCACCTATCATGATGTTCTTTATCATAATAGCTCCTTTACTTGATTGCCTGTTGTTCCTCTTTCAGGGCCTGGGACTGGTCCGGGCCCTTTAATTTTTCCGATATCTTCTTTGAAACAAACGCGGCGAGATCCGCGTTGCCGGAAGCGACATCTACCTGCGACTTATCAGCCTCCCAGGCCGTAACCAGTATCCCGACCTGCGTCGTATCTATAGAAGAACGGAACGAGCCCTGCAGATTATCGGCTACTATAAATTTCTGCTTCGTATTTTCACGGACAATCGCCTTCATATCGGAAAGCATCTCTTTTATTTTGGCAACACACACATCGCTTGATATATCATATTGCTGCGTTTGCCTGGTCTTGGAATTTTTCACGTCGGCGATCGATATGCCCAATATCTCCTGCCTCAACTGCGCACCAGAACATCCGCACAATCCCAAAACCAGCAGTATCGCTATTATTTTCTTCATTTTTTTGAATCCTTTAACAGTTTGTATTCTATAGAATCGACAAGGGCGAACCAGGATGCTTCGATAACGTTTTCTGACACTCCAATGGTCCACCATGAATCATCTTTATCCTGCGACTGAATGAGAACGCGCACGCGCGCGGCGGTGCCCTCTTTCTCGTCCAGGACCCTGACCTTATAATCGATGAGATGCATCTGGGCCAATCGAGGATAGAATTTTTTAAGTGCTTTACGCAAAGCGCTGTCAAGCGCGTTTACAGGCCCGTCGCCAAGCGATGCGGTGTGCTCGAGCTCCTTACCCACTTTAAGCTTAATTGTCGCCTCACTCAACATTTTGCCGCCTTTATTCTTCTCCATGATTACACGGAAACTCTCAAGCTCAAAAAAATCCTTGAATGTCTTCATTACGCGCTTTATCAGAAGTTCGAGCGAGGCTTCGGCAGCTTCAAAATGATAGCCGCGGTTCTCCATCTCCTGCAGAACTTTTAAGATCGCCTTCGATTTTTCCGCGTCTTTGCCCAAGTCGAGATTAAGATCCTGCGCCTTCTTGATAATGGTAGACTTGCCGGATAGTTCGGATATCAAAAGCCGCCTATGGTTGCCCACTCTGGCGGGATCGACGTGTTCATAAGTCTTTGGATTTTTCAAAATGGCATTTACGTGGACACCGGCCTTATGGGCAAACGCGCTATTCCCCGCGAAAGGCTGGTTGTCCTGTAATTTCATATTGGAAATTTCAGCGACAAAGTGGGCTATTTCGGTTAACTCCCTTAACGCAAAATCGGATACGCAATTAATGCCGAGTTTCAGTTTAAGGTTAGCGATGATCGAAACAAGGTTGGCGTTCCCGCACCTTTCGCCATAACCGTTGATGGTGCCGTGCGCCTGGACGCAGCCGGCCTGAATAGCGGCTACGGAATTCGCTACAGCCATTTCGATATCATTGTGCGCATGTATACCAAGAGGTGTTTTAATGACCAGCTTAACCTCTTTGACTATCTCAAATACCTGGCTCGTTATAGTGCCGCCATTTGTATCGCACAAAATGATCCTCGCCGCGCCCGCGTCTTGGGCGGCTTTTAACGTCTTTAAAGCGTATTCTTTATTACCCTTGTAACCGTCAAAAAAGTGTTCGGCATCATAAAACACGGTCTTACCTTTTGACTTCAAGAATTTAACGGAGTCCGATATCATCTTAAGGTTTTCGCCCAGATCGACCTTAAAGACGTCCCTTACATGAAGATCCCATGATTTGCCGAAAATAGTTACATATTTAGTACCAGCTGACAAAAGTCCTTTCAGAATCTTATCAGAGCCAGCCTTGGATTTTGCGTAACGCGTAGAGCCAAACGCGACAATATGCGAATTCTTCAGCTTAAGGCTCTTCGCCTTCTTAAAAAATTCCATATCTTTAGGATTAGCTCCGGGCCAGCCCCCTTCGATAAAATCCACGCCAAGCTCGTCGAGTTTTTCACAGATCTTTAGCTTGTCGGCGACAGAAAAGGAGATGCCTTCGGATTGAGCGCCATCCCTTAAAGTCGTATCATAAAGTTCTATCTTGGCCATCTGATCCTCTTTAAATTCCAAATCACAATTATTTCTTCGCTTTATTTAACCTGAACTTTGCGTGAATTGCCCTTACGGCTGCTTCGCCCATATTCTTTTTTACAACGCATGATATCTTTATTTCGCTGGTAGATATCATCTCTATATTGATGCCTTCCGCGGCCAGGGCTTCGAACATATCTGCGGCAACACCGGAGTGGCTTCTCATTCCTATACCGACTATAGAAACCTTAGCGATATCCTTATCCACGGTAACATCACCCGCGCCTACCTTCGCCGAAACTTCTTTCGCGCATTTTATCGTCTTATTGAGCTCGGTACCCATAACGGTAAAAGATAAGTCGGTCGCGCCCGTCCTCGAGACGTTCTGGATGATCATATCGACATTGATGTTATTTTTGGCTATATACTTGAATATTTTGGCCGCAATACCCGGCTTGTCCGGAACATCGCAGATAGTGACTTTTGCCTCGTCTTTATTTAACGCCACACCGGAAACCACCATATGCTCCATAGCCTTTACCTCCCTGGAAATTATAGTACCTGTCTTTTCGGAAAAACTCGACCTTACGTGTATGGGGACGCCAAACTTCATCGCGAATTCTATTGAGCGCGGCTGCAGCACCTGGGCGCCCAATGAAGCGAGCTCAAACATCTCTTCATAACTTATCTTCTCTATCTTTCTTGCGTCTTTTGCAATTCTTGGATCCGTGGTAAATACACCCTCGACATCGGTATACATCTCACACATCTTCGCGTTCAAAACTTTCGCAAGCGCGACAGCGGTAAGATTGGACCCTCCGCGGCCTAAAGTGGTTATATCCTGGTTAACGTTCATGCCCTGGAAGCCGGCGACTATTACTATCCTGCCTCTTTTAAGCTCTTTCACTATTCGCTTGGCGTCAATATCGATTATGCGCGCCTTAGTATAGGAGTTATCGGTGATGATCCCTACCTGGGAGCCCGTAAAAGATATCGCGTCTTTACCCAGCTTATGGGTAGCCATGGCCAGAAGAGCGCATGACACCTGCTCGCCGGTAGACAAAAGCATGTCGAGCTCTCTATCGGGCGGGTTCATAGAGATCTTCAGGGCCATATCCATCAGATTATCCGTGGTATCGCCCAATGCGGATACTATGACAACAACATCGTATCCGGCCTTAGCCGTCTTGACGACTCTTTTCGCGACATTCTGGATCCTTGAAATATCCGCGACGCTCGTCCCGCCGTACTTTTGAACAATAATGCCTTTAGACATATCTATCCCGTAACCTCTTTAGTTTTAATCAGCGCGCTCGTCAATGCGGCGCCCGATTTAAATATTATATTACTCAGCTTGGCATTCGCCTCACTGAAGGTTGCAAAGCCATTATGAGAAACGCCCTTGCCTGCCATAACAAAAGGCGCCGGATCCGAGACATGCGTCCTTACAGCCACCGGCGTGGCATGGTCCGACAAAACCATTATTCTGAAATCGTCCGTCTCCTTCAGGTAATTCCATACCGCACCCACAACATATCTATCAAAATTTTCTATAGCGGTAATTTTTGCCCTCACATCCCCGTTGTGCCCTGCTTCATCAGGAGCTTCAACATGTACAAATATAAAATCTCTCTTCTTTAAGGAATTAACCGCGCACTCGCCCTTACCCTGATAGTTGGTGTCATAATATCCGGTAGCGCCCGGAACATCTATAAGCTCAAGGCCTGTGAGCCTGCCTAAACCATTAACAAGATCTACGGCGGAAATGACAGACCCATCCATGCCAAACATGCCTTTGAAGCTGGGCATATTGGGATTTGTCCCCTGGCCCCACAACCATATCATATTCGCGGGATTCTCTTTAAGGTCGACCCTGACTCTGTTTATTTCATGTTTTTCCAAAAGAGATTTTGAATTTTCCATTAATTTCATAAGAATCCCTGCGCCCTTGCCCTTAGGAAGATGCTTACCTATGCCCTTGCCGGTTATATCGTGCGGCGGTGTGCAGGAAGTCTTCATAAGGTCATTTAGATCATCGCGCGATCTCGTCTTTATTACTACGAGATTTCTGTAGCTTTTACCATGATAAAATTTTATCTTATCGCTTCCTAATTTTTTATCCAGAAATTCCATCAGTATCTTTGACTCATTGTCCCTGATGTGCCCGGAACTATAATCGGCCATCGTATCATTGTTAGCCGTTATAAGATTGCACCTAAAAGCCACTTCGTTTTCGGCTATCTCTACGCCTATATTTGCCGCTTCAAGAGGTCCGCGCCCCGTATAGTATGCCTTCGGGTCATATCCTAAAATTGAAAGATTCGCGACATCGCTCGCGGGCTTCATGCCGCGCGGCACGGTCTTCACAAGGCCTATCATGCCTTTTTTGGCGATCTGGTTCATGTTGGGGATCTTCGCTACATCAAGCGGGGTCTTCTTGCCCAACTCTTCTATCGGATAATCGCTCATCCCGTCGCCGACTAAAATAGCTACTTTCAACCCTCTATCTCCTTCAGTATCTTGTCCAATTTTGGTTCCAGAACCTTCGGTTTCTCAACGCTTGCAATCGCCCTGTCCGGGTCTTTCAGTCCATGGCCGGTGAGCACACATACGATTTTTATTTTTCCGGCCCCTTTGAAATATTCTTTTTTAGCAAGCTTCAAGATTCCCGCGACGCTTGCCGCGCTTGCGGGCTCGGCGAATACGCCTTCTTTTTCCGCGAGCAGCTTATACGCGGCGAGTATCTCATCATCAGTAACGCTGTCTATCAATCCGCCCGAAGCATCCCGCGCGGCCTCGGCTTGTTTCCAACTGGCGGGATTTCCTATCCTTATCGCCGTCGCTATCGTTTTCGGATCTTTTACCGGATGGCCCAGCACTATCGGAGCCGCGCCATGCGCCTGGAATCCAAGCATTTTGGGTAATTTCTTCGAAATACCGGCGTCTTTATATTCTCTGTAACCTTTCCAATAAGCGGTTATATTACCCGCGTTGCCGACCGGTATAGCGTGAAAATCCGGAGCGTCGCCCAAACAATCGCATATCTCAAACGCGCCGCTCTTTTGCCCTTCTATCCTGTAAGGGTTTATAGAATTCACAAGAGTAATCGGATATTTAGCCGTAATATCACGTACCAAATTTAACGCATCATCAAAATTTCCTTTAATAGCCAGCACCTTCGCGCCATGTATAAGCGCCTGCGATAATTTCCCTAAAGCGATCGCGCCTTCGGGGATCAGGACGATACATCTGATTCCCGCCCTGGCAGAATAGGCCGCCGCTGAGGCGGAAGTATTGCCGGTAGAAGCGCACATGACGGCTTTTGAGCCCTCTTCCATCGCTTTTGAAATGGCCATACACATACCGCGGTCCTTGAACGAGCCCGTCGGATTAAGGCCTTCGTATTTTAGGTGGACTTCCGCTCCTTCGCCGATAAGAGCGCTGATGTGAGATGCGTAAATAAGCGGCGTATTGCCTTCGTTCAAGCTTATTACCGGAGTCTTCGCGGATACCGGAAGAAATTTCCTATACTCTTCGATCACGCCTTTCCACATATTATCCCTCTATTCTCACTCTGACAGTTTTTTTCTTTATCGCGCTTAGGGCGTCTATCTCTTTGAGCGCTCTTGCCATATCGCGCTCAAGCGCCTCGTGAGTAATCATTACTATAGGCACAACCTTTGAGGCCATCCTGGCCTTCTGTGTAACGGTCGCTATGCTTATATTATTTTTACCCAATATGCCGGATATCCTCGCAAGCACGCCGGGCTTGTCTATCGCTGAGAATCTTACATAATATCTGGTCCTGACATCATATATCTTTTTTATACCTTCCACATCTTTTTTAAAACTTATCGGCGTGGCTATCTTACCGCAGCACGAAACCTGCTGGGCAATGTTTACAATATCGCCGACAACGGCGCTTGAGGTGGGTTTCGCGCCGGCGCCCTCGCCGTAGAATAGGTTTTCTCCGATGAGATCACCTTTCACGAATATAGCGTTATAAACACCGTTAACAGTCGCCAGCATATGTGATTTTGGTATCAGCGTCGGATGAACGCGTAATTCTAAAGCCGGGCCGGCCCTTTTGGCTATAGCCAACAGCTTAACCGCGTATCCAAATTCTTTGGCGTATCTGATATCACATGGCTCGATATCTGAAATCCCTTCAGTGTATATATCGCCCGGCTTTGCGGGAATACCAAACCCGAGCAGCGCAAGAATGGCGAGCTTGTGGTTTGAATCCATCCCGCTTATATCAAGATACGGATCTTTCTCCGCATAACCTTTTTGCTGCGCTATAGAGAGAGCATCCTTAAATTTTAATCCGTCTTCATCCATCTTTGAAAGAATGAAGTTACTCGTTCCGTTTACTATGCCGTATATCATTTCAAATTTATTCGCGATAAATCCGTCTTTTAAGGACTTTATGATGGGGATACCTCCGCCCACACTTGCCTCGAAGCCGACAGTAAGCCCAAGCGTATTAGCCAGGCTGAATATTTCATATCCGCTGTCAGCAAGTAACGCTTTATTGGCACTGACCACGCATTTACCACGCCTCAAGGATTCGAGTATTATATCTTTGGCCGGCCTTAATCCGCCCATAAGCTCGATGACAACATGAATACTGGGATCGTAAAGGACTTTTCCTAAAGATTTTGTAAGCACCGACTTTTTTACCTTTACGGGACGTTTGGATTTAATATCCTTGTCGCATATCCTGACTATGCGGATATCGACGCCGCCCTTGTCTTTCAATAGCTTGCTTCTCGACTGCAGCGCGCTTACCACGCCCGCGCCAATCTTGCCGAATCCTATTAATCCTACATTTATTTTTTTCATGCATTTCCCTCTATACGCTATATACTAAAATATGGTCGGGACGGGCGGATTTGAACCGCCGACCCCTTGCACCCCAAGCAAGTGCTCTAGCCGGGCTGAGCCACGTCCCGCCAAATAAGTTTAGCCTATATACTACAATAGACAGATATTATATCAAATTAGGCTATATATGCAAATAAAAAGCCCTGCCTAAGCCGAAACGGGCCTGGGCAGGTCGAAAAATGGCGTATCTAAAATCTATGCTTCTACTTTTGGAGGACGTGTCATAAGATCATACACGGCCTTCTTTGGGTCTTTGTCTTCGTAAATGACCTTGTATATTTCGGAGGTTATCGGCATATCTATATTATATTTTTTTGCGAGGTCATACGCGGACTGTGTTGTGGCAACTCCTTCTACCACCATCTCGCTCTCTTTTAATACATCGCTTGGCGTCTTCCCCTTGCCTATCGCTTCCCCAAAATGCCTGTTCCTGGAATGCGTGCTTATACATGTAGTGGCAAGGTCTCCCAATCCGCTCAAACCGTAGAATGTCTCTTTCTTGGCGCCCATCGCAACGCCGAGGCGCACCATCTCCACCAGGCCCCTGGTAAGAAGCGCTGCCTTCGCGTTCGTTCCAAAACCGAGCCCGTCCGAGATACCCGCGGCAATAGCCACGACATTCTTCAGCGATCCGCCAAGCTCCGCACCAAGCACATCTGTGGAAGCGTATACCCTGAAAGTATCTGTCATAAATACATCCTGGACTTGCTTGGCTAACTCGATATCACTCGCGGATGAGACTATTGTCGTAGGAACTTTTAGCGCGACCTCGTGAGCTATCGTTGGACCGGAGAGCACAGCTAAGGGTATTTTCCCCAGCACTTCATAAATAACATCGGACATGCATTTCAAAGTTTTATTCTCTATACCTTTAGCGACACTGACAAATATCTTCCCTGACATTTTACAGGCACTTAGCCTTGTTAATACTCCTCTCGTATATTGTGAAGGTACTGCCAGCACCACAAGATCATTCCCATCCATAGCCACATCGAGCGAGGACGTTATCTGGACTTGGTTCGGAATGCGTATGCCCGGCAAAAACTTTGTATTAACCCTTTTCGATTTGAGTAAATTTGCGTAATCGGCGAATGCGCTCCAAAGAGTTACTTCATATCCTTTTTCCGATAATAGTATCGCGAGCGTCGTGCCCCATCCGCCGTCACCTATAACAGATATATTTTTTATTTTGCTCATTCTTCCTCCACAGAACCACTCTTTACCCAGCCAAGTTTACCGTCGATACGCTTTATCCTTCTCCAACCGTTCCGCGTTTTCAATACAAGTACCTCCTGCCCCTCCCGGAGGGTAAAATACGTCGTCGACTTATCTATCGGTTCGTATTTACATTCAACATCCTTAACCACCACTATACCGCGCGTCAATATCTCTTCCTCGTAGTATCTGACAGAGAATCCCGCCAGCGCCAGTATAAATAATAACAGTATTGGGTAAAATATAAATGTTGCCCTTCTTTTAAACAGAGGGCTTATTATACCGCCGGCTATCAGGCCTATAACAATGAGATAAAACGCTATCAATATCCTCGCGACCCCATTTAAGGTAAACTCCCGGAATGGTATCTTCGCCAGCCACGCGAATTTATTGGGAGTTGTGGCCTGCAAGCCGGAATCTTCGGTTAGAGATTGCGCATATGAAAGATTTGATTTTAAGTCGCTATCGGCCGGTATAAGCCTTATGGCTTTCTTGTAATAAAGTATCGCGTATCCGGTTTTACCTGTTTTAAAATAGGCGTTGCCCATATTGTAATATAAGGGCCCACTCTCAATCCCCCCATCAGCTATCTTCTGATATTCTTCTATAGCCTTATCATATTCTCTTTTTTCATAAAAAGAATTTCCGTTATAAAAAAGACGGGTTGGATCATTTGAGGCTTCCTGCCCAAATGCCACGCCAAAAGAAGACAGAAGTATCGCAAGCGCAAGTAAATGTTTTATCATAGCTTCACCCGTTCAAAATATCTTATTATCTCTTCAAGCTCTTTCATGTCATCTTTCATTTTGAACTCATCTATATTGGAAAGCGCGAATTTCGCGCGGTCACACATTTCAAATATGCCCCGTATCTTATTTACTATCTGCGTGTCGGCATCCTTCGATTTGAGTATCGGCTCCACCGTATCAAATGTAAGGCCGGCAACCGGCAGATAAAGCTTGCCCCCCAGATAGTTTTGCATAGTTTTAAATAGTGTCTCGTAGAAACCTTTTGCGTCGTTCGATTTAAGGTGGTGCTTTAGCTTAAAAAACTCATACCTCATATTTTTAAACGCTTGAGTGCGATGAGCGTACCGCGTATCCCGTATTAACCTGTTTCTTCTCGCGTAAACAATATAAAGAGCCGTCAAAAATACCATTGGCATCGCAAATACAAGAAGAAATACGATATTATTATATATTCGGTAATCTTTTGTACGGACACGGCCGATAGATTCTTTAATATAAAGGATATCGCCCTGTGGCTCTTCTTTCCTCTCTTCCGGCATGCCGAAATTAATAGGCGTTGCCGGTGAAGGCAAGCCTTGGGGGGCGCCTATTACCTGGGCGGGCGCATCTTTGACTTTTTCCACTACAAGCGGTACCGGACCCTGCACTATTGACTTGTATTCCTTCTTATTCGGATCGAAATAGGTAAATACAGCTTTGGGCGTCTGATACACCTTATCCGATTCCGGTATCAGTATCTGCTTAAATGTCTTTCTGCTCGCTTCAGTCTTGGCTTGAGGCTCATAGATCCTGAAACCTTCCGTATTGTCAAGCTTGGGTATTATGACTGTGTTAAAATTCCCTATGCCATTTATCTCCATCTTCAATGTTACGGGGTCGCCGACTTTGACCTTTTTAGGCCCTGCCTGAAATATAAACTGATAATCGCCTATAGCGCCGGAAAAATCGCTCGGCATTCCCTCTGCGGGTAAGGGCGACAGGATGACCTGAACCTCGTCCGACTTTAGTTCTACAGGGTATCGCTCATACCGGGTGAAGAATTCATCGAAGTACTGCCCCTGGGGGCCAGGTTCATTAAGGAAATCGTCGTTTAGCGCAGATGCCTGCCTTGTCCTTTTCCTGACAACGAGGTTACACTTTAACTTTGCGGGCCCTATCTTGTAATCACCGGCCCTTGTTCCGAATATGGTGGTTTTAAATTCCAATACGTCGAAAAGCATTCCGCCCATGCGTTCCCGATACTGTTTTGGTTCTTCAAATTGGGCCTTTGAAAATCCTTCCTGGCTAAATGTGGGAAGCTGTATATCGCTTATATTAAGATTATTGCCGTAGAATTTTATAGTTACGGGGATTATCTCGTTTACATACGCTCTGGTCTTTTCAGCTTTTAGCGTCAAAAACAGCCTATCCTTTAAATCCAATGAATCTACAACGTCCTCTCCGGAACCTGCACTCTTTGCCTCCTCTTTTAAATCTTGTCTGGGCTTTTCTTCCGAGACTGTAAGAAAAGCGGAATTAGAAGTATATGTATTGCCTTCATATTTAAAACTGAACGGCCCAAATTGGAACTTTCCCATCCTGAGAGGCTGGATTTTATACATATGCGTTATCGATGAGGATACGTTGCCATTTATCACGGTCATCATCGTGGACGGGCCAAGATAACGCACATCGCACCCCTCGATATTGCCTATATCCGGAGCTGGAACATTCTGCGTGCCGTAGAATGTCAGCCCAAGCTGCGCCGTTTCACCTATAGCTACGGCCTTCTTATCTATGCTCGCTTCAAATTTAACATCCTCGGCATAAATAAGCCCTGCGGTAACACAAGCGAGAGTAAGTATCAAAATTATTATTTTCGAATATCTCATATTTACCAATTCTTGTCCGGATCAGGCAAGGGAACCTGCTTTCTTCTCATGCGTATCGACTGGCCCGTTGCTTCTTCACCCTTGTACCCCTCGAGAAGCATCTTAGCTTCCTGTTCCGTCATCTCTTTGGACTCGCCTTCTGAAGCCTGGTAAAACTGCATATTTTGACCTTCTTCACTCTGACCCTGCTGTTCTTGCTCTTTTTTCTGCTCTTCCTCTTGTTTTCTTTGCTGATCCTGTTTTTTCTGTTCTTCTTGTCGCTGTTTTTGTTCCTCTTGCTGCTCCCGCTCTTCTTGCTTACGCTGTTCTTCTTCTTTCTTTTTTTGTTCCTCCTGCTCCTTCTTCTTCTCTTCCTCTTGTTGTTGCCTCTGATCCTGCTTTTGTTTTTCCTGTTGCTGCTTATCCTGCTCACCCTTACCTTCAGATTTTTGCTGGTCCTGTTGCTTATCTTTTTCGCTTTCAGGCTTATCTTTATCCTGCTCTTTGCCGCCACCACCCTGACTCTGATCCTGCTTATCCTTCTTATCCTGGCCCTGTTTTTGCTGTTGGGGCTCTTGCTGCTGATCTTTCTGCTTATCCTTTTGTTTATCCTGCTGCTGTTTTTGGTCCTGCTGATTCTTGTCTTGCTGATTGGGCTGTTGCTGATCCTTCTTGTCCTCCTGCTTCTTATCCTTTTGGCTCTCCTGCTTCTTCTTTAACGCCATCAGCTTCTGATCTACAAACTCATAATTATACTTGGCATCCCTATCATTAGGATTCAAGTCTATAGAACGCTTATAAAATTCCAGCGCTGTCTCATAGGATCCTTTGGCTTTCTCCATATCCGTTTTTGCTGCCGCGCTGCCAATCTTATATTGTGCGTTACCTATATTATAATCGGTGGGCGATAATATGCCCGATTCGCCCGCAGCCAGCGCTTTATTGTATGACTCTATAGCCGCGGTATAATTTTCCTTGCTATACAGCGCATCGCCCTTGTTAAAACGCAGCATAGCGCTATCCGATTTTTTTTCCAGCGCGGCGTCATATACCTTTATCGCTTCGTCATATTTTTTGTTATTATACAATAAATTACCTTTTTTTACATCAGCGGCGGTTGAGGCAAACAACGCCTGAGCGCTCAAAAAGAACGATAAAATTGTCAGAAAAACTACTCTACGCGTCACAGCTACCTTCTCCTCTCAGAAAAAAGCGACTCTATCAACAGGAGAGCTATCGCGAGGGCCAGAAATATCTGATATCTTTCCTTGTAGTGCTTCTTCATCTTCGTGTCCAGTTCCTGCTTTTCCAATTTAGAGATTACTTTATCATACAGTAATATGAGCCCAAAATCGCTTTGTGTGGCATGAACATAGCTTCCGCCCGTAGCGACGGCTATTCTCTTTAACAGCTCTTCGTTTAATCTCGTCTTAACGGCCTGGCCGCGCTTATCGGCAAGGTATGCTCTCTCTCCGCGCTCATCTATGGTAGGAATAAGCTCTCCTTCCGGGGTTCCGACGCCGATGCAGTATATTCTTATACCTGCCTGAGCGGCTTCGTTTGCTACGCTTATAGCATCGCCCTCGAGTTCTTCACCGTCGGTAATCAGCACCAGCACTTTAAATTTCTTCTCGGGCCCCTTAAACGCGTTCATCGCTTCTTTGATAGCGCCGGATACGGATGTTCCGGGCCTCGGTATCGTATCTGTATTCATATCGTCAAGCGCCAGAAGAAAACCATTATAATCTATAGTCAAAGGGCATTGTAGAAACGCGGTTCCCGCAAATGCCACCAACCCCACCCTGTCTCCATTTAATTTTTTAACAAGATCCTTTATCGCAAGCTTCGATCTTTCGAGCCTATTGGGCCTGACATCGCGGGCAAGCATACTTTTCGAAACATCAACGGCTATCAGCATATCGAGGCCGATCCTTTTTATCTCCTGCCACTCGAAGCCCCACTGCGGGCGGGCAAGTGAGAATATACACAAAAGAAGCGCGCTCGCTATCAGGACTATCTTCCAAATTTTGCGGGCAATACTTACTGTGGGCGTTATCCCGCCCAACATATTCTTATCGGCGAATTTTTCCATCAGGCTCTCGCGCCGCCTCATCACCAGTATATAGAATATGATTATCAGGACCGCGGAAGAGATGAATATTGATATATATTTTATGTCGCCGTAATGCATATTTAGGGCACCTTCAAAAATATTGTATTCGACAAAAATATCTCCAATGCCAACAATATCAGCCCGGGAATAAGAAATATCGGGAATAGCTCTGTATATTCCCTGTATCCTAAATGCTCGATATTGGATTTTTCGAGCCTGTTTATTTCGTCATAAATACGCCTGAGCTTCTCGGAGTCCGATGCCAGGAAGTACTTGCCGCCGGTAAGGTCGGCTATCTTCTTCATCGACTCCTCGTCTATCTCTATGGGTATGTTCCTGTAAACGGTCCTGCCGTAAAAATCTTTTAATGGATACGGTGAAAGGCCTTTGGTCCCTACAGCTATCGTGTATATCTTTATCTTCAACGCCCTTGCCGCTTCCGCCGCAACAATAGGCGAAATATTTCCCGCGTTATTTACGCCGTCAGTAAGAAGTATTACGACCTTGCTCTTCGTCTTACTCGTCCTTAAGCGGTTTATCGAGCTCGCTATGGCCGAACCTATAGCGGTGGCGTCCTCTATCATGCCTATTCGCACCCTGTCCAGATTTTCCAATAACCAGCCGTAATCCGACGTAAGCGGGCAAACTGTGTAGGCGCGAGCCGCAAACGCTACGAGGCCTATCCTGTCATCCTTCCTTTTCGCTATAAAGTCCTTTACTACTTCTCTTACAAGATCGTATCTATTTACCCTCTTGGAGCCGAGCATAAAATCTTCGGCTAACATACTGGTAGAAGTGTCGAGGGTCAGGACTATATCGACTCCTTCCGAAACCGTCTTTGAGCCTTCCAGCATAGCCTGCGGCCTTGCCAACGCTATTATCATCAATGCCAATGCGACTATCTTAAGAACTATCAGGGATTTCCCTAACCGCACGCGAGCGGTCTGCTTCAAATCCTTCAGGAGCTCTTCAGAAGAAAATACAAAGCTTGAGCCCGAACGCCTTCGCCTCTCGATGAATAATATAAGAGGCAGTAACAATAAAAGCCAAAAAACGGCCGGGTCTTTAAACAGGAACATACTCTCCTTTCGTCTCCTCTATAAACTTTTTCGCTGTGGTGAATACCGACCCTATCTCGTCTTTTGAGGGCGCATGCTTGGCAAACTTCACCAGATCGCATGCCTCCATAAAAGTTTTTAGCAATTCCCTATATCCTGTCGATATCTTCAATGAATCACCCAGGCTCGCTAAAAACTCCTGTGTCGTCATCTCCGGAGCTCTTAATTTAAAGACTGTCTCTATATAGCGCCGGACTGCGTCGGAGACGGTTACGTAATAATCCTTAACATTGCCTGTCTTCGCGAATTCCGCCTTAGCCGATTCCAGCGCGTCTATAGCGGCCTCGTAAGGAAGTTTTGGCGGCGGGCTTTTCTTGAATTTTTTGAATAATTTTATTATCAGCCATAATACAAGCAATGCCGCCGCTATCCATAAGGCAAGTTTAAGAAAACTGAATGGATATATCGGCCCCTTGATATCCTTTACATCATAGAGGGCGACGTTTCTTGGCAGAACGCTTTCGACTGTAAACTCAAATTCCGGGGTTTTTAGAGTCCTCCAGTTGCCCTCTCCCTTCTCGCGGTACTTTATCTCTATCCCGGGGATCTTCCGCTTGCCCACATAGTAACCGGTTATATCGAGCCAGTTTACATAATGATGACTGCCAAACAAGGACCTCTTAATCTCTTTCCCTGAATCTTTTATCTCGCACTCACCGATCTTGCTATCCTTAAACTTAGGAAATTCTATCTCAAGATCGAGTTTCGAAAATATTTCGGCCTTATAATGTATCCTATCGCCTATAAGGATCCTCTTCCTGTTGATAGTTGTCTTTATAGAAGATGTGTCTTCATCGGCTGCCAGCGCGATATTTGATATAAGCAGAACACCGGTAATGAATATCATTCTATTGAAAAACTTCACTACATGCGCCTCTTTCTCATCCGGAAAAATTTTATAAATTCTTCTATGTATGATTTATCGGTACTTATATCTATGTGGTCCACTCCGACGGATCCGAATAATCTCGTCCTCTCACTTTGCATCTGGCTCGCTTTTTTCGCGTATTTTTCTCTGACTTTAGCGCTTGAGGTATCGATCACATAGGGTCTTCCGCTTTCGGCGTCTGCGAGTTCGATTATGCCCGCGTCCGGCAGATGGCCTTCCCTGGGATCGGTTATGGTAATGGCGACGACATCATGTTTTTTGTTAGCTATGGAGAGAGGTTTTTTGAAATCATCCGCGAAGAAATCCGAGATTACAAATGTGACGGCCCTGCGCCTTATAACATTATCCAAGTAGCGCAGCGCCCCGGCAAGATCGGTCCCTTTGCCTTTAGGGGTAAAATACAAAGCTTCCCTTACCACCCTTAGAACGTGATGAAGGCCTTTTCTGGGCGGGACAAACTTCTCAATCCTGTCCGTAAATATTATCAAGCCCACGCGGTCGTTATTCTGTATGGCGGCAAATGCCAGGACCGCCGATACTTCAGCGGCGAGTTCTTTCTTGAATCTTTTGGTAGTTCCGAAGCTTGAGGAGCTTGAGGCGTCGAGCAGGATCATTACGGTAAGCTGACGCTCTTCGACGTACTTCTTTACAAAAGGTGAACCGATGCGCGCCGTAACGTTCCAGTCTATGGAGCGTATCTCATCGCCGGGCTGGTATTCCCTTACCTCGTCAAACTCCATGCCACGGCCTTTGAATACGCTTTCATACTGGCCGGCGAGAAAGTCCGTGACCAGCCTCGAGGTCGTTATTTCAATGCGCCGTATTTTGCGTAATACTTCCTTCGGCAGCATCTTACGGTACTTTTACTTCCTCAAAAATCTTTTTTATAATATCTTCGGAGTTCTTGTCTTCCGCCTCCGCCTCATAGCTTGCGATTATGCGGTGCCTTAATACGTCCATGCCGATAGTCTTTATATCCTGCGGAACAACATAACCGCGTCCCTGTAAAAACGCGTAAGCCTTTGCGGCCATCGATAGGTATATGCTTGCGCGGGGGGACGCGCCATACTGGATAAGCCCAACCAGCTCTTTAAGCCTGTATGCGTTAGGATCTCTGGTGGCGAATACTATGTCGATAATATATTTCTCGATTCTTTCGTCTATATAAATTTCATCGACCACTTTACGCGCTTTTATTATCTCGTCCGGAGTAACCACCGCTGCCACAGTGAGTTTTTTATCCGTAACCGCCATACGCTTCATTATCTTGTGCTCTTCTTCCTTGTTCGGGTACTCTATCTTTAATTTCAACATGAAGCGGTCCACCTGGGCTTCAGGCAGCGGATATGTGCCTTCGTGTTCTATTGGGTTCTGCGTCGCCAGAACAAGAAACGGCTCATCGAGTTTATAAGTATTTTCGCCTATAGTCACCTGTCTTTCCTGCATGGCTTCGAGTAAAGCGCTCTGTACTTTCGCGGGGGCCCTGTTTATTTCATCGGCTAAAATTATATTGGCAAATATGGGGCCTTTCTTGGTCGTAAATAAACCGTCCTTCGGACTGTATATAAGAGTTCCTATTAGATCCGCAGGTAAAAGATCGGGTGTAAACTGTATTCTCTGAAATTTGGTCTTTATTGCCTGGGCAAGCACCTTGACCGACAATGTCTTGGCAAGTCCCGGTACTCCTTCTATCAGAATGTGGCCGTTTGCCAGAAGGCCCACGAGCAGCCTCTCCAATAAATATCTTTGGCCTACTATCACCTTCTCCATTTCGGCAAGAAGTTTATTTACAAAATCGCTCTCTTTCTTTACCTTCTCATTTATCGCTTCTACTGACGTCCCCACCATATTTTCCTCCTCTATTGAATATTCTCTAACTCTCTATTCAGGTCTTTTAACTGCAGATTCATGAACTTCAACAAAACTACTTTGTCCAGATATTCGAGACTAAGAGGCTTGGTTATATAATCGTTTGCGCCTAATTCCATGGCCTTCTTCATCACATCATCGTCCTTAACGCCTGTAACCATAATAATGACGACATCCTTATCAATCTCTCTTATCTTCTCAAGTGTTTCGATGCCGTCCATGCCCCTCATGTTTATATCCAGCAGGATAATCCGGGGCTTTTCCTTTGCCACGATCTTCAGGGCCTCTTTGCCGTTTAACGCGTTGAATACCTCATAATTACGCGCGGTAAAGAACTCATAAAAAAATGAGTCGATACCCATCTGGTCATCGACAGTCAATATTTTACAAATCGGCTTTTTGGTTTCCTTCATAATGGTATGATTATACCATAAGAAAGATTATGCTGCAGTAAGTAGTTCGAGCAAGCGCTTATTTAGTTTAGGTATGTCGTTGACAGGCGCTGAAGCGGCTTTGGGCAGGTCAAAGATAAGTCTGCGGGCAAATTCTTTCGGATCATCCGATATTGCATCGGGCGGATTGTCAAATGGCTTGCCTGCCATGACGGAGTATATTCTCAAAAGTGCGGGCAGGCCGTTATCTGAATGCAATGCTCTCAAAGCCGCCACAATGCCTTCCAATTGTATAAAGTCTTCTCCTTTAAATATAAGCATCTTTATATCTTTGTCTTCGGGAACCAATGCGAGATGTTCCTCGATAGAGAGGGCTATATCAACCATTGCGTTTGTATTTTCGGCGCGAATCTTTTTTATTGCTTCACTAATGGATGTTCCGCTCTCCAATATCCATACTTTTTCAGACACATTCTTATTATCTCTAAAAGCCTTATTAACGCGCGTAATAAAACTGCCTTGCTGCTGCTCCAGCGGTATTACACCCTGTTCTATGATGTGCCATAATACTTTATTTTCGGAAATAGCAGGCTGTATCTGCATGTTTATTTCATGCAAAATTGCCGCCCTAACCAACGCCCTGGAGATCTTTGCCTCACGCTTTGCCAATTCGCAAGTAACAACATTTAATAATGTCCTCGTATAATCTACATCCTCGCCGATCATCATATCGGTAAACCTGTAATAATCAGGCTTATTTTCAATCGGTTCAAGCACTCCAAGCGCAACGAGTCTTTTGGCTTCGGATTTATCGAGCGGGATGCCGCCATTTCTATTTAGCGCCGCTTTCATTAATTTGTCGTTATCTCTTATCGCTTTCATTACTTTTATCGACCAGCCTCTAACACGATTATAGACTTCACCCGATTCGCCTTCGCTCATTCTGCCCATGCTGACCAATAGTTTCAAAAGATATCTACCCTTGGCAGAACGCTGCAGTTTACGCCGAGCGCTGTCTAACAACTGCTGAATCCGCCTGCAGCTCACCTTGTATTTTCTACTCAATTCTTCTTGCGTGCTTGGCTCATTGCCAAAAAGTCCATAATACCCAATAGTCACTTCGCGCTGTCTATCAGTAAGGATTGACATCGCTGACTTTACAGCATCTCTCATTACAGATTCCTCTTCAGCAGCGGATGAAGGCTCTTCCGATGCCTCCACTTCCATTAAATTCATATCTTTTCTATTTAGGGGCATTTCTGTCACACGCCTATCACGGATTTCTGCCACATCAAGATAGTGGCCTAACGCGAGGCTGGAACTTCTTATTTCTTCTAAATCTGAGAATTTGTTGTTCAAAGTCCACACAAAACCCGGATAGCGTTTCTCTATATACTGCCTGAAGGTGAATATGCCGTCTTTTGTTAACAATTCCTTTTCTTCCATATATATTCCATAAAGATACTGCAACCTTTTTACTATACGCGCCTCGGTCCAGAATGGCTTGCCTCGACTATAATGAGTCGTATCCCAATTTTCTTCAGTGGCCTCCCCAGTATCAACCGGAGCCTCCCCGTATCCAACATCAGCAACTCTTGTCAGCACCTCTTCCGCTTTGGCCCGCTCTATATCACTAAGATCGCTCCCATCCGGTTTCCCGGGCGTAAGACCACCTAAAAATTCATCAAGCTCATTGGGTCTATCTTGTAACAATTCGAATGCCGCAAACAGATCCAGCGCTTCCATTGCTTTTGATTTCGCTTCTTTGTATCTGCCATCATTGAATGCTCTAACCGCTTCACTTATCAAATCATTTACATATCCACCCGTCCATCCGTAAAGACTGTTCCTTTCTATGGGTCTTCCCACCAGCGAACCTTCGCCGCGAAGAGCAACTTCGCGTATTTCGGGAGAATCATCTTCTACCCCGAGTTCTCTCAATTTCTCACATATTAATCGCGGCGTTGCGTTTATATGATCTATATCCCAAAACCCCTTTCGTACGGTCGGGATCCAATGCTTTGCCGCTGAAATCACAACAGCTGGCACTCCTCGTAACAGGGCCAAATGAAAAATAGCTGTATCAATAGTGACAACCCCTTCTGCCTGAGAAACAAAATCCAGCACTTTTCCCCTGTCCTTGAATTTTTTTACAATTAATTTCGGTGAGCCATGGATCCTACTTCTCACGGCATTTTCTATTTTTTGTGTTTCCCGCGCTTCATAAGAACTGGTACCGCTATTAAGCGCGACAACAAAACCTTTATCGATTAACTCCAGGATGGCCCCCACCCAGAGCTTCCTAAGCTGCCCGGATAGCTCTGCGTTAGTCCAGGAATGAGGATTAACAAAGATAAGGCCTTTCTGGTAATCTTGCCTGGGATAAACGATATTTACATCAGCTGAATTTAGACCAGCCAGGGATATATTATTTCTGGTAACCGAATAAATATCGCGCCTGTCCGGCTTATTAGATAACAATATCTGGCTAAATCCGAAAATAGACAATCGACTCACTGCTTTGAATTTTAAATTTTTCCCAAAATCAATAAAAACATCGAATCTCTTATTTTTTAGAAACTGCTCTGATTCTTCATGAGATACATACCTGACCCTTGGGTCCATATTTTTAATTAATTCCGGCGCATAGGTAATAACGGATATTTCTTCTACATCCGGCCAGGTATTTAGTATCGACGCTATGGTTAAAGGCAGCGAAACAATAGCCGAACCCCACGGTGAAAAATATTCATGCACTATGGCAACGGATCTGACGCTTTTTATACCAGAAATAAGTTCTTTACATTGCGAGTAACTGTTAAACCCATCTAAATCTAAGGTTGTCGTCTTAACATTTTCATTGATAGTCTGTTCCTTTGGCGAATCCTTAACCGGCGGTGCGATACTCGGATTCGATTCGAGATGTCTGCGCGCGACATCCTGCACTTCCCCTGTCGTAGCATGGGCTTTTAATCTTGAAAGTTCTTCAGAAATTTCTGCTATTTGTGCACCATCCATATTATCAGCAGCATGATAATTATCGCCTTCTTGAACAATAAGACCGGCGCTGACAAGCTTACTTAAATCTTTTCGTGCCGTTGATACGGCGATTTGTCTCTTTCCGCCATTAGTTTCTATCATGACATCACCGCACAATCTATCGAACGGCACCCATCCTCTTTGGTAGTTATTTGTAAGCAGATCGAAGAACGTTGCGACATGTTCTGGAGCATGCGATGGCTTTACTGCTTCTTTAGCAGCCATCATTGCCCCCACAGCCTTCTTCAAGTTGATAAATTCACAACCCTTCGGCCCGACATGAATACTGAGTCCATATTTAAGCAAATCTTCTGCTCTTATTATCCGCTTTTCAACAGGAATCCACTCTAAACCTTGTTCATCAAGTCTAAAACCTTCTTTTACATAATATGTGTTTCCCATATCAGCAGGTTCAACCTGTGAGTTAACTATCCTTTTCATATCAAATGTCGTCCACCCGTCCTCGAACGTAACATTAAGCGCGCCGATCACCATATCGTTGTCTCCGAAGCGCGCAAGTCCTATGGCATGCTCGGGCCTGTCTGTTTCAAGATAGTGATATGCTCCGTCGCTGAAGTTCGCATATAAAGCAGGGAGTGAGAATAGTTTTTTTCGGACATCCCTTTTAGCAGGATCCGCATCCTCCATACGTGGGACGGGCGATGACTTCTCCTGAGCATTTCGATACTTGTGCTGGCTTCCATATATCTCTCCATTAAATATTAAATTGAACCCAGGCATAAATGTATACATAAAATACAGCAGATTTCTATCCTGATAACTTAACATGGACCATGGGTCGCCGAAATCAAAGGCATCGTGTTCGGGCCCAAGATAGATAAAATTATCACGTATATCGGCAGGCATTGTCTCCGTGCTGCGCAAATACGAAATTAGTGCCTGGAGCCTGGAGGGGTCCAGTGGATCCATCAGGGCCTCTGTAGCATAATTCCTGCATTCCCATCCATAGAACGAAGCATCTCTTCCTTTTGCAACCGCCAGGAGATCTCTATATCTTTCAAATCCTTCAAACATAAAGAAAGCATAAGGATTTGTTTTACGGACTGCTTCAACAAATTGGGAAGAAAGATTATTGCTGACTTCTATATGCCAGTTATCTTTTATCCTGTCCGGGAACGTTGCAAGCGCGGTACCTACCCGCATTCCGTCCACACCTTTGCTAAGCCAAAACCTTCCTGTCTCTATCGCATCCCTGACAACATCCGGATGCGAAAGATCCGGCTGGGCCAATGAACACCACCTACGGGGATAATCTGTTTTGAGGCTTACGAGGTCGGTCGCAGAAACTAAAAAAAGCGCTGACTCATCAGGGATGATTATGGCTGGGGCAACATAGCTCGCCCCCATCAGACCTTTTCGTATCTCATCGTCAGGCCGACGGTATGGTATTTCCCTGCCGTCCACATTTATCATTCCCTCGTGCTTCAATTCACGTGGGTCCATGTTTTTTAATTTGGCTGAAATCTTTTCACCTAATTCTATTTTTCGGCGAAGTTCATTTGGCTGTATCGTTTGCCCGCGGAACAGCTTCGGATCCCTATCCAGCCCATAATTTCCATCACTGACATTGGTGTATAAATATCTTTCTGGATAGGACTTGCATAAAGGGCTGGACTTGGCGACATGCTGATTCGCTATCCAATCAACAATCACCATAAGCCCGACACTGTGCGCTTTTTTAATAAAATCTTCCAATTCTTTAAAAGAACCTGCCCGTTTATCTATATTTTTAGGATCGATAATTTCAAAAGGGCTGCCTGTATTTTCAATAAGCCCCAGCAGATACATGTATTTAACGCCAGAGTCCGCCAGGAATGATAATTCCTTGACTGCGGATTTCAAACCGGACATGCCTGTTGTTACATCATAATAGTCGCGAAGCACCATTTCATATATGGTCTTTGTATTTCTTTTCTTTCTTATTGCGGGCAGGTAGACGTCATGCGCATATCGCCTCTCCATCGCAACTGCGGTAACAAGCTCATTGGCCCTTAAATATGAATTTCGCATCAGATGCTTCCACTTGCTTTTGCCCTCTTCATAAAAAAGCCTTGAAGATATCTCACACTTCGCAAATATATCCGCAGGGGCTTCGTGATAAAATTTTTCGTTATCTGCCGCAAAACCGTCATCTGTTTCTTTTGTATAAGAACCAATAAAGAAACCGCTTCCCCCACCTGTCGTCTCATCGTAATCAACTATCCATTCGACCGGGCCAGCGCCTTTAATGGCTATATTCACTCCGCCGTTTTCACCCGCACGTCCATCGGAAGTACCCGCAGCTTCTTCGAGAGGCCGGGGATTGGTTATA
The DNA here is from genome assembly GCA_030695905.1 of Candidatus Omnitrophota bacterium. Lineage (NCBI taxonomy): Bacteria > Pseudomonadati > Candidatus Omnitrophota > Candidatus Omnitrophota bacterium. The sequence continues at coordinate 220,974 of JAUYOL010000043.1, forward strand.
CATAGATCGCAACCTATTGCCTGCATCTTAAGAAGCTTCGCGTCAGAGTTGGGCACATAGACAAATCTCCCATTGAATTCCGGTATATCATTTGCCCAGTGCCGAAATTCCTGAACCCAGAATGGCATATATTCAGGACCGCCTACAACTAATTGCATGCCCAATCCATATACTTTTTTACGCCGGCCATTATCAAATATCTTGCTAAGATTGGATTCCACGATCCCTTTATTGTAGGATTGCGCTAAATCCGGTATGTCTCGGAACCACAGCGTTTTCAATTCGTCCATTGTGAAAGATTTATCTTTATCCGCGGTGAGAATATGGACCAAAAATCTTAGCATGGGATACTGACTTTTATAATCCACCAGTCTTCTCACTTCCCACCCGGTAAGTTTATTTGGATCGAGCTTAACACCGGTCCTAATCTCGATCTCTGCAAAGGCTTCTTTTTTGCCATTTTCATGGATCTGCCACAGGTCTTCCTCACTGGGAACACCCTTCTTATCTTCAAATGCTTTCAGCTCGTCTGACTTCCATGTTTCGCCCGAACCATTCAGGACACCTACCACCGGCTTATCAAATTCGCTTCCGTACAGGTTCCTGAATAGCCTTTCGGTTGCTTTTGCATGCTCGTTGCTGACCGCATTTATAACATCGGCTAACTTCATCGCAGCATAACAGAAGTCAACAACGCCATTCGGCCTCAAAAATGCCGATCTTAGCTGAGCTGCTTTCTTTTTGGGCAGACCTATTACATACATCATCCGGTCCGCATTACTCTTGACCGAAGCGGGCGAAAATGTCTCAAGGCCCGCCGGAACCAGCGTATGATTGGTATATACAATGGCGGTATTATTATATGATTCGTCTGCCCTCATCTGCGCCGCTGCTACAACTGTATGAGCTTCGTTAAGATGCAATATATCCGGTTTGATATGCATTTTTTTCATAAATGCATACACCGCCTTGCCGAATACTATCTCCTGGGTGAACCGGTGGGCCCTGTCATCTGGATACAATTCATCAAAAACCTTTGACATGAAAATGTAATCTGTTGCACCGCCCCTGCTTAACTTGTATACTTCTACCATAACTTTTGGATTATAGCGGTCCTCTTCGTCCTCTGTCCTGGCTTCAGGGTCTTCATCCCACGCACGGACCATGATTGCATCACCATTCACAGAAACCTTTTCCAGTATCCCTCTTTTTATCAGCTCCTCATAACTTACTTTTACCTTTTTACCATCCTTCCTTAGATGAGAGTAGCCTATCTGCGCGCCGAGAGCATTTATGCCTATTGCGGCCATGCCTTCGAGCTTGTCCCCGAAATATGCGCCAAGCCCGCCCTTAGTATTAGCATTCTGCGCTTCGTATCCTGCAAATTCCGGGATATTACCTTCCAGAGAAAGGGATAACACCGTCTTACCTTTTAACTCCGGAATATTTTGCGCTATCCAATTTTCTGTAAATTTACCTCCATTGCTCGCCGCAATATTAATATCATTATCATCTCTGTCTAATCCGTGTTCACTGTATAGTACATAGATATTGTCCAGATCTATAGAGCCTTTTACACTCTCGTATATCTTTTTGACTCGGGGGGTCGCTTCCCTGTCAACTTGGGCCGCAAACTTTCTCGCTTCGTCATGAGTGGCAGGATCTAAAATCCACCCCCTCATCTCGGCATATGTCTTCCCAAGCTCGAGGCGCTTGCTTTCCCATCTTGTTATTTTGTTCTTTTCATGGTTTCTTAGGGTGGCATTATTAAAATATCTTTTATCTATATAAATAATGGGCACGCCTGCCTGACGGCCCAATCCTATATGGGCGAGCTGGCCCGTATCTTTTGCCAAATTCTTAATAGCGACTAAAATGATTTTTTGAGTTTTATCAAGAACTCTTATGGTCTCGGCATCATCAACATCTTCCGGCTGGACCAATTTAAGCTGTGGGATTCCACCGGGCGGAAGCTTGGACTTGATATTATTATTGAGGGCAGCATGGGATAGTTTTGTATATCCTGCTATATACTCGTCAGAGAATTGCTTCTGAGTTATTCGAAGCTGTGGGGCGAGTGCGAATGCTATATCATTACAAAAAAATAGACATACTATTGCCATTGTGATTACTCTTAGCAGCAATATATGCCTTACTTTGTATTGGATTAACATATTTTACTTAAATATACCACTAAATCATAATAATACAAGGAAAGATAACCAAGTATTTTATTTTTTAACAGGTCTGAAGCTACGACGATGGATTGCGGATGGGCCATATTTTTCTAAAGCGGCCATATGAAATTTCGTACCATATCCTTTGTGCCTTGCGAACCCATATTGAGGATAAATACTATCATACTCCAGCATAATCCTATCCCTAGTCACCTTTGCTATTATCGATGCCGCGGCAATGGATAGGCTCTTTGAGTCTCCTCCCACTATACACTTAAGCGGGCACTTGGTATATATATTCATCTTACCATCTACTATAACATATTCGGGTGGGACTTCAAGGCTGGATATGGCCATCTTCATGGCTCTTTTTGTGGCCTGATATATATTGATCTTATCTATTGTCTTCTCGTCAACTATACCAACGCCTACTATGGCCTTCTCTATTATCTCGTCGTACGCCATCTCTCTTCTTTTGGCGGATAATTTCTTAGAATCGTCTATTATTTCTCCAAAAACAAAAGTTTTCAGAATAACAGCCGCCGCAACAACAGGGCCCGCCAAGGGCCCCCTGCCCGCTTCATCTACACCTGCGATAAAACGATATCCGCAGTTATTTAGGCTCCTCTCGTGAACCAGCAGGGCCTTCGCGTTCGATCTTTTCTTCAACTTTCGTCTCTTTGCCTATCTTTCTCTTAAGATAATAAAGTTTCGCTCTCTTCACGTCGCCCTTCTTCACTACTACTATCTTTTCAATCGAAGGCGTATGAAGCGGGAATACTCTCTCCACTCCCTCGCCGTAAGAGATCTTTCGCACGGTAAACGTTTCGCCTATCCCCGAGCCCTTCTTCGCTATAACTATACCTTCGAAAGTCTGGGCCCTGGCCTTTCCTTCTTCTATTATCTTAACGAGAACATCGATGGTGTCTCCGACATTAAACTGCGGCAGATCCTTCCTTAAGCCTACAGCCTCAACCAACTTCAGATACTTATTCATCTTATCTTCCTTTCCTTTCATTCTTCGCTTCGCCCAGAATGGAACTCTATATTTAAGCGAGCGGTTTCTTAATCAAATCCGGCCTTCTAACCTTTGTCCTTGCGAGCGCCTGGTCGCTGCGCCAACTCTCTATTTTTTTGTGGTCCCCGTTTAACAATACTTCCGGGACCTTCATTCCTCTGAATTCCGCGGGTCTTGTATACTGCGGATATTCCAATAAATTATTTTCAAATGACTCCGCTATAGTAGATTCGCTATGGCCCAAAACACCGGGTACCAGCCTCACAACAGAATCAACCAAAGCAAGCGCGGGAATCTCCCCGCAAGTAAGAATATAATCGCCTATAGAAATCTCTTCGTCGGCAAGCTCTCTTATTCTCTCATCGACGCCTTCATAGTGACCACAGATCAAAACGAGCTGCTTATCCCTGGCCAGTCTCTTCGCAATCTTTTGATCAAGCTTCTTTCCCTGCGGCGTCAGGAGTATTACTTTTGCAACTTTTTTCTTTGACACCAGCTCATCTACCGCCCGCCACACCGGCTCTACCTTCATTACCATGCCGGGCCCGCCGCCGAAAGGCTTATCATCAGCCGTCCTGTGAGAGTCGCTCGTCCAGTCCCTTAAATTATGAACCCTTATCCTGACGAGGCCTTTTTTCTGGGCTATCTTAAGCATCGACTCCCCTAAAATGTTTTCAAACATTTTAGGAAAGAGCGTAAGTATGTCGATTTTCATATTTTCAGCTTTAGGCTTTAAGCTTAAAACTTGAAGCTTACGGCTTATAACTTATTTTTTAATTCCCTGTTTCTTAAAAAGTATCCTTACCGAATCCGACGGTATCGCGCCCACCCCGAGCCAATATTGTGCGCGCTCTTTATCTATCTTCACATTAGCCGGATTGGTCTTCGGATCGTAATAACCCAGTGTCTCTATAGGTCTACTGTCTCTTGCTCTACGCTTGTCTATAACAACAATGCGATGAGACGGCTTCTTCAGGGTTCCGAACCTCTTCAATCTGATAACTGCTGGCATCTACTACCTCCTATTTCTCTTTTTCTCTCCACACTTTTGCTCCCAACTTCACGAGCTTATCTTCTAACATCTCATAGCCCCTGTCAAGATGATAGATCCTATGAACATCTGTCCTGCCTTTGGCTACGAGCCCCGCGAGGACAAGCGCGGCTGACGCTCTTAAATCCGACGCCATGACAGGCGCGCCGCTTAAATTTTTTACTCCCTTTATTATCGCACATGGGCCTTCCAATAAAATATTCGCGCCCATCCTATTGAGCTCGCTTATATGTATAAATCTTTCCGGATAAATCTTTTCCGTTATTACGCTTATGCCTTCGGTAACAGCCATAAGGCTCATGAACTGCGCCTGCATATCTGTGGCAAACCCGGGATACGGCAACGTAGTCACGTCGGTGGGCTTGAGCCTGCGGACATATTTTACCCTAAGCCCATTCGGCACTTTCTTTATCGAAACTCCTGATTCCGCCAGTTTATCTGCCAAAGCTATCAAGTGTTCCAACCTCGCGTTCTTTAATATAATATCGCCTTTTGTTATGGCCGCCGCAAGCATATACGTCCCCGTTTCAATTCTGTCCGGAATTACCGAATGTTCCGCGCCGTGCAGCTTTTTTACCCCTTCGATTATAACTCTTGGAGTGCCGGCCCCTTTTATCTTAGCGCCCATCTTCACCAAAAACGCGGCAAGATCCGCGACTTCCGGCTCACAGGCTGCGTTCTCTATTATAGTGACACCTTGTGTAAGCGTCGCCGCCATCATTACATTGTCTGTGGCAAGAACGCTCGAACCAAAATGTCCGCCAAGATATATGTGCGTGCCTTTTAACCTGCTGCCATCCGCTATTATATACCCTTTTTCTACCTTTATCTTGGCGCCAAGCGCCCTCAGGCCTTTCAAGTGAATATCTATTGGACGAGGGCCTATTACACATCCGCCGGGAAATGAGACTTCCGCTCTCTTTTGTTTGGCAAGCAACGGGCCTAAAACACAGATAGACGCGCGCATAGTGCTCACCAATTCATACGGCGCCACATATTTTGAATACCCTTTTGGCTCAATGGTAATGCAATCGCCTTCCTGCTTAACACTTGCGCCGAAGTTCTTCAATATCTTCAGCATCGTCGACATATCGCGCAGCGCGGGAATATTCCTTATGACGGATTTGGCGTCCGAAAGGAGTGTCGCCGCGAGTATCGGAAGGCACGCGTTCTTAGCGCCACTTATCGATACCGTGCCTTCTAACCGCCTACCGCCTTCTATTACTAATTTATCCATTTTACTTTAACTACCCTGTCTATATTGTACTGGTCTTCTTTAACATCTATGAGTTCAAACCCATCGTGCTTATTAATTATGACTTTGATCGCCTCGCGCTGTCCATAGCCTATCTCCATAATGCAATATCCGCCTGTCTTCAAATATTTGGGCGCTTCATTAAATATTTTTCTGTAAAAGTCCAACCCGTCTTCGCCGCCGTCCAATGCCACTACAGGCTCTTTCAGGACCTCTTTTTGCAGAGTCTTGAATTCATGGCGAGCTATATAGGGCGGATTCGTTACAATTACGTCGAATTTACCGTCGATGCTTTCAAAGAGATCGCTTTTTAAAAATACGACATTGTCGGATACTCCGTTGATAGCCGCGTTGGCTTTGGCTATTTCCAGGGCTTTATCCGATATATCGGAAGCGAGTATTTTACAATTTGTGACATTTTTAGTCAATGAGATTGCTATGCAGCCCGACCCGGTGCACAGATCCAGTATCCGCAGGCCGGTAACCTGGGGCCGGTATTCGTTAATTGTGTCCAGTACGGTATTGACCAAAATCTCCGTTTCCGGACGAGGGATGAATACGTCTTCATTTACTATGAAGTCCAGTCCGAAAAATTTTTCCTTACCTATAATGTACTGAAGCGGCGTAAATGGCTTTATCGGGTTAATCATTTTGTCGTCTGAAGCCTCAATTTTTTGTCTTCGGCTCTTAGCGCGTCTATTATTTCGTCAAGCTCGCCTTCCAGCATCTCTTCCAGATTGTGCGCGGTAAAACCTATCCTGTGATCGGTTACACGCCTGTCAGGAAAATTATATGTGCGTATCTTCTCGGAACGGTCACCTGTTCCTACCTGCGCCTTACGCGACTGGGATATCTTCCTGTCGTGTTCGGTCTTCCTCATATCGAATAGCCGCGCTCTTAATACCTTTAGAGCCTTCGCCTTGTTCTTAAGCTGTGAGCGCTCGTCCTGGCACGTAACTACCATACCCGTAGGGATATGCGTCATGCGCACCGCGGAATCTGTCCTGTTAACACCCTGCCCGCCCGCGCCTCCAGACCTGAATACATCTATCCTCAAATCCTCGGGCCTGACTTCTACATCGACATCTTCCGCTTCCGGCAATACCGCCACGGTCGCCGCCGAAGTATGTATCCTGCCGCTTGCTTCCGTATCCGGAACGCGTTGGACACGGTGAGTGCCGCTTTCAAATTTCATTCTGCTATACACACCCGATCCGGATATTGAGAATATTACTTCTTTAAAACCGCCCTTTTCTGTAGTGCTTGCGTCTATCGGCTCCAGCTTCCACCCTTTTTTCGCGGCATATTTCGAGTACATTCTCAATAGATCCGCGGCAAAAAGGCCCGCTTCAACGCCTCCGGTGCCCGCGCGTATTTCTACGATTATGTTCCTATCGCCGCCGGATTCTTTCTCCAGCACCAGGTCCTCGAGCCGCGTCTCTGACGCTTTAAGCGCGTCTTTAAGCTTAAGATACTCTTCTTCCGCCAAGACGATAAAATCCTTATCGTGCCCCTTTTCTTTGAGCACTTTCTCTATCTCGGACAGATCGTTGGCGATCCTTTGATATTTATTGTATTCATTTATCAAGGGAGTCAAGCCCGACACCTCTTTGGCGTAATTCTGATAGAGAGCCTTATTCGCTATGACTTCCGCGTTAGCCAAAAGATCGTGCAGTTCGCTGTAGCGCTTCTTTTTTTCTGTGACTATCTTTAAAACCATATTTTAACTATCAGCCTTTGGCTTCCGGCGTTTTTTCTTTCTTCTTTCCCGCGTAACGCTTGGTAAACTTCTCTACCCTGCCCGCCGAGTCAACCAGCTTCTGCTTACCGGTAAAGAACGGATGGCACTTTGAGCAGATATCAACGTGTATGACCGGCTTCGTCGATCTGGTATGGATCGTCTCGCCGCAGACACAGCTGATTGTCGCCTCTTTGTATTGTGGATGTATCTTGTCTTTCACTTTTTTTCCTCCATGTTTATTTTTGGTTTAACGTCATTAAGAATTCGGCGTTGGTCTTTGTCTTCGACAATTTTTCTATCAGAAGCTGCATTGCCTCGTCGGAATTCAGCTCCTGCAGCACTTTTCTCATGAGCCATATCCTTTTCAGCTCATCATCCCGCACCAATAGTTCCTCGCGCCTCGTATTCGAGCGCTTTATGTCTATGGCAGGATATATCCTCTTCTGGAACAGGTTTCTGTCGAGCTGCAACTCCATATTGCCGGTTCCCTTAAATTCTTCGAATATGACTTCATCCATTCGCGAGCCTGTATCCACAAGCGCCGTCGCGATAATGGTAAGTGAGCCACCCTCTTCTATCTTTCTCGCGGCTCCGAAGAATCTCTTCGGTTTCTGCAGCGCGTTCGAATCTACGCCGCCGGAGAGTATCTTCCCCGAATGCGGTACGCAGGTATTATACGCCCTGGCAAGCCTCGTGATCGAATCGAGAAGCACCACAACGTCCTTACCGCTCTCAACGAGACGCTTCGCCTTTTCCAGTACTATCTCGGCGACTTGAATATGACGCTCCGCCGGCTCATCGAATGTAGAACTTATGACCTCGCCTTTGACCAGCCGCTGCATATCCGTAACTTCTTCCGGCCGCTCGTCTATCAAAAGCACTATAAGAACCGCTTCCGGATAGTTGGTCGTAATAGAGTTGGCGAATTTCTGCAGAAGTACCGTCTTGCCGCTATACGGAGGCGCCACTATCATGCCGCGCTGTCCCTTTCCTATAGGAGTGAACAGGTCCATTATACGCGTCGATACTTCCTGAGGTTTTGTCTCGAGCATAAAGCGCTCATTCGGATATATCGGCGTCAGGTTGTCAAAGAGCGTCTTGTCTTTGGTCTCTTCCGGATTACCGAAATTCACGGCCTCAACTTTTAATAAAGCGAAGTACCTCTCTCCCTCTTTCGGAGGACGTATCTGTCCGCTTACGGTATCGCCCGTCCTTAAGTTAAATCTTCGTATCTGTGACGGCGATATGTAAATATCGTCCGGCCCCGGAAGATAATTGTAATCCGGGCTTCTTAAAAATCCGAATCCGTCGGGCAGGATCTCAAGCACGCCCTCGCCAAAGATAAGGCCCTCCTTTTCTGTCTTTGCCTGCAGAATCCTGAATATGAGGTCCTGCTTCTTGAGGCCGCTTATCCCGTTAACATTGAGATCTTTGGCCAACTTTGTCAATTCAGAGATACTTTTTCCTTTTAACTCGGCTATCTCCATACCCTTGCTCCCTTCTTTAAGTCTTGCCATATTTTTACCACCTGCTTTTTCGTTTCCTTTCTGGTACCGTTGTTATCTACCACATAATCCGCTTTACCTATCTTTGCCTTAAGCGGCATCTGGCACTCCATCCTCTTATAAATATCCTCTTTTTTTAAATTAAACTTCTTTACGCACCTGTCTACCTGCTTTTCTCTCGAGGACTTCACAACCACAAGCACGTTCACTAATCCCAAGAGGCTCGTTTCGCAAATTAGCGGAGCGTCCACTACCAATACCTCATTTTTCGACGACCTTATCTCATCTTTTATCTTTTTTATCACAACGGGATGAATTATGCTATTCAGCCTGGCGATTTTTCTCTTATCACTAAAGGCAATTTTACCGAGGGACTTTCTGTCTATCAGGCCCTTAGTATCCAATATAGATCTGCCGAAAACAGAAACTATATTTTTATATGTGGACGAACCCTTTTTAAGCGTATTATGCGCGAGCTTATCGGCATCGACAATCCTTGCCCCAAGCTTCTTAAAAATCTTGGCTACAAAGCTCTTTCCTGTGCCAAAACCGCCGGTAAGCCCCACTATAGCCATCTATTTATTCAACACCTTATTGTAGACGTTCATATACTCTTTTGCGGAAGCCTCCCATGAATAGTCCAGGCTCATCACGTATTTTACAAGGCTCATCCACAGCGGCTTATCTTTATAAACCGTGAGCGCCTTCTTAACTGCCGCAAAAAGATCTTCCGACTTAGGTTCTATAAACGTAAATCCGGTGCCCTTTCCCGTTCTTGGGTTAAATTCTTCTACCGTATCTTTCAACCCGCCTGTCTGCCTTACAATAGGGATCGTCCCATACTTAAAACTTATCATCTGGCTCAATCCACAAGGCTCATATCTCGAAGGTATAAAAAACATATCCGATGACGCATATATCTTTTGAGCTAACACCGCGTCAAATTTCAGGCTTATCGAAGCGCTGGACGGATATTTTTTCGCAATCTTTTCGAATATAATGTGGTATTTGTTGTCGCCCGTACCGAGCAGAACGAACTGCGCCTTCATATTAAGGACCTTATCTATTATGTCAGCTACAAAATCCGCGCCTTTCTGTTCCGCAAGGCGGGATATCATGCCAAACATCGGTATATTCCTATCGACTTTGAGCCCCATCTCCTTCTGGAACATCTCTTTATTCAGATATTTATCCTGCAATGAGTCGACAGAATACTTTTTAAATATTTTGGGATCTTTCTCGGGGCTCCAGAGGTTATAGTCTATACCGTTTAATATTCCATACAGCGCATTTTCGCGGTTCTTCAGCACGCCCTCCAGCCCGCAACCAAATTCGCGCGTAAGTATCTCTTCGGCATAAGTCTTACTCACTGTGCTTATAGCGTCCGAATATACCATACCGGCTTTCATCAGATTTACTTTGTCATAAAATTCAAAATAATCTATGTTAAATAGCGCCCAGTCAAGCCCCAGCTTTGGATATTCCTCCTTCGGAAATACCCCCTGATAAGCGAGGTTGTGTATAGTGTACAAAATTTTCGTATTTGCGAAAAAGGAATCGTACTTATATATCGTATTTAAATATACCGGGACCAGCGCGGTCTGCCAGTCATTACAATGAATAACATCGGGAGCGAATTTTTCCTTCTTACACCTTTCTAATATTTCGCGTGAGAAGAATACAAACCTGTCGAGGTTATCTTTATAATCGCCGAATTTGTCGCCGTATAATTCTTTCCTGTTAAAATAATCATCATTCTCTACAAAATATACCTTAACATTTTTTCCTATCGTCGCTGAATCCCCGACAACCTTCACAGACGCGTATTTAGGCATGATAACCCTGACATCAACACCGCATTCCTCCAAAGCAAGCGGCAGACTGCCGGCGACATCAGCAAGCCCTCCCGTCTTGGCAAACGGCACCACTTCGCTTGAGGCCACCAATACTTTTAATTTTGCCATTACCCCTCCATTTTTTCAGCTTTAAGCTTACGACTTATAGCTTTCTTGCTCTAACCAATTCTTGCCCACCTCTATATGGGCCTCTACAGGCACTTTCAACTTTATTATATTCTCCATGCCGTCCTTCACTATTTCATATACTTCCTTAAGCTCATCTTTATTCACATCAAAGACAAGTTCGTCGTGAACCTGCATGATCATCTTAGAGGACAGATTCTTTTTCATTAGTCTTTCCTGTATCGCTATCATGGCTACTTTTATTATATCGGCTGCCGACCCCTGTATCGGCGTGTTTATGGCTGCTCTCTCGGCAAACTGACGGATGCGCATATCCTGGCTGTTTATTTCTGAAATATAACGTCTTCTGCCCAGGATTGTCGTAACATAACCCTTTTCCCTGGCCTCTTCCAGCAAGTCTTCGATAAATTGCCGGACATTAGGATACCTTTCAAAATAAGCGTCTATGAATTCTTTGGCTTTGTCGACTTCTATGCTAAGGCTTTGCGATAGGCCATACGGGCTCATGCCGTATACTATGCCGAAATTTACGGTCTTCGCCATGTTTCTCATGTCGGGCGCCACATCTTTTTCTTCCACGCCAAATACCAGACTTGCCGTAAAAGAATGGATGTCGAGACCGTCTTTAAACGCTTTTGTAAGGTTCTTATCATCGGAAAAATGGGCCAGCACCCTCAGCTCTATCTGCGAATAATCGGCAGACAGCAATACATTGTCCTTGCCCGAAGGCACAAAGGCCTTCCTGATCTTCTTGCCTTCCTCAGTCTTTATCGGTATATTTTGCAAATTGGGCGTACTGGACGAAAGCCTGCCCGTAGCGGTAACGGTCTGGTTAAACGACGTATGAACCCTGCCGGTTTCCGGATTGATCAAAGCGGGTAAATTATCGACATAGGTGGATTTTAGCTTGGATAATTCCCTATATTCCAATAGTTTTTCAGGTAAGCCATGTTTAGCCGCAAGCTTCTTAAGAACGTCTTCATCCGTAGATATACCCGTCTTTGTGCGTCTTATAATGGGAAGTTTCAGCTTTTCGAATAATACCGATGACAGCTGCTTGGGCGAATTTATATTAAATTCCTCTCCTGCAAGTTCATAAATTTTTTTCGTCAGCTTATCGAGCTTCTTCTCCATCTCGCCTGAAAGCTCTTTTAGATAATCGCCGTCTATAGATACTCCGTTCATCTCCATGCGCGCCAATACTTCTATAAGCGGAATTTCAACATCATAAAACAATTGGTCCAGGTCCTTTTTTGTAAGCTCTTTTTCCAGTATCTTCTTAAGACGAAACGTGACGTCGCTGTCCTCGCACGAGTAAGAGCACACCTTATCGACATCAACTTTATCCATCGTTATGGCGTTCTTGCCCTTACCGAGTAATTCCTGTATGGGCGTGGTCATCTTGTGCCCCAAATATTCTATGGATATATCATCAAGATTATGGTTAAACTTTGAGGGATTGAGCAAATATGACGCTACCATTGTATCAAACACAATTCCTTTTACGCGAATCCCGTAATTTGCCAAAACTATATAGTCGTACTTTATATTCTGGCCTATCTTCTTTATCTGGCTATCTTCAAAAACATTCTTTAATTTACTGATAACTAAATTAATATCGAGCTTCTTCTTCTCGGGGCCATCACATACGCCTACATAATAGGCAATCCCTTCCTTCCAGGAAAAAGATATGCCCGCTAATTTTGCAAGCACAGGATCTTCGCTCGTAGTCTCGGTATCAAATACAAACTCCTTTGAATTATAAAGTTCTTTTAGAAGGTCGTCGAGATCCTTTTCGTTATCAATAAGAATATATTCCGATTCCAGTTTCTCGCTGGGTATCGCGTCTTTCAATAGGGCCTTGAATTCGAACTCCCTGAATAATTCTGCAAGCTTTGCCTGGTCCGGCTCTTTTAAGGACAACTCTTTGAAATTTATGTCTATAGGAGCATTCATATCAAGAACGGCCAATTCTTTACTCAAGAAAGCGTTCTTTTCGTTATCGGCCAGCATCTTCTTTCTCGCCGCGCTCTTTACCTTATCGATATTCTTATACAGCCCTTCAAGGCTGCCAAATTCACTTATAAGCTCCATCGCGGTCTTCTCGCCTATGCCTTTTACACCCGGGATATTATCGGTCGCGTCACCCATTAGTGCCATCAGGTCTGTGATTCTGTCCGGCCCAACACCATACGCCTCTTTTACTTTAGCGGCATCATATATCAAGCCCTCTTTGTGCGTGCTGTAAACCTTGATATGAGAATCAACAAGCTGGAGAGCGTCCTTATCTCCCGTAACTATAAAAGTATCTATACCCTTTTCTTCGGCCCTCTTAGCCAGCGTCGCAAGCACATCATCAGCTTCATATCCTTCTAATTCGTAGATAGGTATATTGTACGCCTGAACCACCTGTTTAATATACGGCATCTGGCTTACAAGGTCGTCAGGCATCGGCTTTCTATGGCTTTTGTATTCTTCATACTTTTTATGCCTAAAGGTGGGCCCTTTAAGATCAAATGCGACTGCCAGCATATCAGGCGCCTCATCCTTGACTATCTTGTTTAACATGGTCGTAAAGCCGTAAATGGCATTGGTGGGCTGGCCCTTTGAGTTAGAAAGGTTGCGTATGGCATAATACGCTCTGTAGCAAAATGAATTGCCATCAATTAGAAAAAGCCGTTTCATCCTATCATCTTATTTTTTGGGAGTTAACTTTAAAAGAAATGTGTTTAAGAGGCACTATCTCTTGATATAATTTTCAGTCGTAATTATATAGCATATACCTAAAAATTGTCAAGAAGATTTTTTGCTGGATTTGCTGGATTTTCTTATATGATCCGAAAGGTAGTTTCCTGTAAGATCGTCTATAGAATGGGTCAATTCCTGCAATCTCAGCTCCTTTTCAAACCTTATATTCATATCTTTATAGGGATTGGCCATCAGCTCAAGCTGAAGGCGTTTACGCTCATAATAAGCGCGCCTCAGGTCGTCCAATATATCGTTTCTCAGCTGCACCATAAGCCGCGAGCGCACATCTATATTGGTCTGGTCGTCACTCCAGATGAGGTCGCCGAGTTCCCACGATACCGAAACACTCCACCCGTCAGATGTATCATCGGGCCCTGACACGACATAGTCTTTCGTGGCGCTTGTATATATATCGTACGTATCGGAACGGCTGTTGTCGGCCCCCAAAGAGACCTTTGGCAATAAGGCCCTTGCCTTTGCTTCAGACCGCCACTTCTTTATCTTTTCGGGACTCACTTCGGCATACTTTATCGCTGCTTGCTGCAATTCCTTATATGTGGGCTCGCCGTCAAATATCACCTTAAGGGTATTTAAGCTCTTATCTATATCCGGATAATCATCCATAATGTAATCACCGCGCTGAATACTGTATAGGCCATTATCAGTGACCGCAAATATGGTATTTTCGTCGTCACTTCCGAATATCAGCCGGCTCACACTCGTGCTCTTCGCGATACCTTTGTATAATTCAAGCCAGCGTGACTTTTCCGCGTCAAATTCAAACACACCCTTATATGTAGCGCAATAGATTCTTTTGTTTTTCGCCGAAATGAGTATATGGTTTATTCCCCCTACTAACCCTTCGCGCGAAAGATCCTTCCATGCCTTGCCCTGGTCATCACTATACTTTATCTCTTTAGAATAGCCTATATATACCCTGCTTCCGTCGATAGCGATAGTTTTTATCGAAGCATCTGTCTCGTATTCATCTTCTGTTGTATCCTGCGGCTCATCCGTTTCGATTCTTTCAGAGGCGCTTCTTACAAAAATTCTCTCCCAGTTCCCGCCATCCGCTTTCCTTATATGCAGGCCCGATTCCGTCCCTGCATACATATACTCTTTGTTCAAAGCCAGGCAGCTTACTGACATATTCTTAAGAGCGCCGCTTATATCCTGCCAGCGCATTCCAAGATCCTCGCTGGCAAATACGCCTTTTTCAGTGGCTATGATAATCCGGCTGCGATTATGCCTCGAAAGCTCGATGCAGGTTATATTATTCTTATCCGGCATAATTGTCCTAAAAATATTTATCCATCGCTGGCCGTCATCATCGGATCTGAATAGCCCTCTTCTTGTACCTAAAAACATGGCCCTGCTTCTTCCCGCAACACAGGTAATCTGGTTATTTCCGCTTTGAGGCAGTGAAAAAACAGGCTCCCACTTCTGCTTCACATCTTTTGTCCTGTATAGCGCGCTCTTGGTCGCTATATATAGGGATTCCTTATTAAAAACAGCGTCTTTTATTTCCGAATTTTTAACGGCTCCTTCCCTGGCCACCCAGGCATCCTGGGCGTTTATAGCGCCAAAATTCAGAAAAGAAATAGTAATAACTACAACGGATAACATAATAATCTTCTTCACGATATCTTCCTCCTTGCCTGCCGGAAGGCAGGCCTTTCGTGGAGCTTCACAATACCATTTATTTGATGTTTTGTCAATATTTATTTTAATATTTATCAATAATATATATCGCCTTGCCTTTAAGCGTCCATATGCTATAATTGTTGCATGTTTAAGGACAAAAGAATACAGGCACTGGCTATATCGCTTATCCTATGCATATCCTATTTCTTATGGATTGCGCCATTAAAACCTATCCGTATAGCCAATCTAAAGATCATAGACACATACTTTGCGCTTAGCTCTAAAGTGACCTCTTCCCCAAAAGCCTTTGAAGATATAGTGCTCGTTACTATCGACGATGAATCGCTGCGGCGGATAAATATCCAGTGGCCGTGGCCCAGAAGCGTCATAGCGGGTATCATAAGCAAAATTTCACAGCAGGGCCCGCGGCTGATCTTGGCCGATCTTGTATTTGCCGGAAAGAGCGTTAACCCGGAAGAAGACCTGGCGCTTATAAACACGCTAAAAGATTCTAAGAACGTTATAGGCGCGGCATACTTCGGTAATGACGGCAGATACGTTATCCCCGATGAGCCGATAGCTCTTAGTCTGGCGGATTTTGGGTTTGTGAATAAACCAAGAGACGCGGACAATTCTGTCAGAAGGACAAGGCCTTACTTCCTGTCGCCTTCAGGAGAAGTCATAGATTATTCCCTTTCTCTAAAGGCGGCCGGGCGTATCCTAAATATGCCGACAGCCGGCCTTGCGGCTACACTGCCCTTATCAAAAGACGGTACCGCATATATTAAATTTTTCGGCAGGACGGAAAAATTTAATATTGTCCCCGTATGGAAAATTATGGATAGCAGTATTAACACCATTCCCTTAAAAAACAAGACAGTACTATTGGGCGTAACCAGCGAATCTTTCCATGATGCATACAGTACACCACTGGGAATAATGCCCGGGCTGACCATAGACCTAAATGAAATGCTTACATACACGAATAAAAAATTCTTTCGTTACGCGGCTGGCAATATGAACTCAGTCATCATATTCCTCTTTCTCCTGATGGCCGTGATGGGGGCATTAAGGCTTCATGTCATCACAGGCACCGTCTTTGGCATAGCGTTAATTGCGGCATCTTTCTTCCTGGGGTTATTTTTATTCACAAAATATATAATAACAGATACTTTCGGCGCGATATTTCTTATAGCCGCATCCACCATATTATTGCACGGAGCCAGGTCCGTACTTTTGGCACTGGAAAATATAGTACTAAAGAAAGAGGCTATTACAGACGGTCTTACAGGCTTATTTTTATACAGATACTTTGAGCTACAGCTTAAGAGGGAATTAAAAAACGCGTCTTCAGGCAGTAAAAATCTTGCGCTGGTACTATATGATATCGACCACTTTAAGAAGATAAATGACACATTTGGTCATGAATTCGGCAACACTGTACTAAGGGCGATAGCAAGGAGCCTTAAGAACCACACCAGGAAAAATAACGTAATAGCCCGCTATGGCGGAGAAGAGTTCTGTATTATAGTTACAGGAATGGGCCGTGACCACGCTATAAAATATGCTGATAGGCTGCGGAATCTGGTTGGCAGCCTGGAATTTAAAACCGATAAGGGCGAAATAATCAGGGTCGCCATGAGCGCCGGCATAGCAATGATAGGAGATGTCCCTTCGGATAATCCCAGCGAATTTGTAAAAGCGGCTGACTGCGCGCTCTATAGGTCTAAAAACAGCGGACGCAACAGAATTAGTGTTTTTGATAAGAATTTGGATGATATAAATAGATGCGGATAATTATTTCTGTGATGATTTTACGGTTTCCAACACCTTCGACAATCTCTTCGTAAATGAGCCCATCATAGCCTTCATCTTCTCTTCAAGTAGTTTCTTATTCGGATCTATGTATTGTTTGCGGTACTTGGCTTCCTGCTGAAGTATATACTCTTCCTCGAAGCCCTTCTTCTCCATCCTTCTTATCTTATCGAGTATCTTATCCACTTCATTGGGTTCGAGCTTAGACAACTCCTGTTCCATCATATTCTTGGAGAGAATGTTGTTGAGCTGAAGCAAAGCAATATTCTTTGAGATTATCTTCTTCATATCATCATAATACGGCTTTACCGACTCCTGATACTCGAGAATTATCTTGCCCTTCGATGTATTGAGTTCGGAGAATATGTTCTTCACATTGGATACATCGCCATCCTTCAATAGATCGGGAATGGCTTGTGCTATTAATATGGCTGCCACAGCTTGAAGCAGATCGTCTGATGCTTTCTTTAGTTCGGGTGAGCCGGATTCCTGCTCCTGTCTTTTTACTTCATTCAGCAATGCCGTCATCACATCGAGCATAAGCCTCTGGTCCTGGGTAGGATTTTTGAGTATATTGGCAAGTTTTGCGGCGATATCCATCTCCTGAGCGCTTACCCCGGCCTGAGGGACAGCTAAAGCTGATCTACCCAGCGCATCATCCACTATTCCCGCAAGTAACTTAGGGTCAACTGCACCCTGAGACCCTCTTTGTAATGCTCCCTTATTAGCCAAAAGACCCTTAAATATTGAGGCGAGACCGTTAGCTCCTAATGCTTTCCCTGAGTCGATACTTCCAGGATATAAAACCGACTCCAAAAACAACTTGTTGTCATCGAGCCTATCATTATTGAGAAATAACGTATTGGAAGTAGATACTGATGAAGTATTGGCTAATAAGCTGCTGGAGCCGGTCTCAAGGTTCGGCGCCGTCTTGGTACTTGCCATGGATATGGCGGGGGTATAGCTGCCGTAAGAATAAGACAAAAGCCTGCTGTCTGCTTCGCTGGCGAAATAATCTCCGCTGGATGACAAAGACAGCCCGCCATTCAGGGAAATGCCATAAACGCTATTATAATTATTATCCGTAGAAATTACGGTTGACATCGCTCCGGACGTATTCACCGTCATAGATGATCCGGGAATAGACAGGAACATGTATTGCTGATATATGCCGGTTACACTCACCCCTATCCCCGTATTAAAATCATTATCCTCAAGCGTGATAGATGAACCATTGACACGTATTCCCGAATCAGCGGAAAGGCCATAATATCCCGTAAAGTCTCCAGCATTGAATGTATTATTGCTTATAACCAGATCTGAGGATCTGTCAATGTGTATTCCTGCATAACCATCTTCCCCATACACTGAAGTACTGGAAACATTGAATGTGAATCCGTCAATCTCTGTGAGGTTATCGATATTCTCCGCATACATGAAACCGTTTATAATAGTCGGGGTATTTTCAAGATCTCTTTCTCCGCTTTCGCTATATCCGCCGTAAAGACTCACGCCGTTTTTAATAACCAGCGGATCAGCGACATTGCCCCATTCATACATGTAATATGCTGGATCGTATATGCCTCCTTTTACGATTACTCTGTCTCCCTCACCGGCTATATCTATAGCCTCTTGTATCGCGCCTTTGCCTACATCATCAAATCCCGCGTATACATACTTTTGCCCATCAATGACTTCGGATATTAACCGGCCATCCTCATATACCTGGTCTGTGCCCGAGCCTATATCCACATCATAGCTTACCGCCGCTTCGGCAACCTCGGTTGAAGTTGATGCTGTTTCCGCATCTCCGTCACTATCCCCCCTGGCACCGGTCTTCTTCTTTAGCTCGAGCGTAGGCTTATCCATAGCGTCTTCTTTGACCTTGTCAGATAGGTTGGTATCCATATATTCGGCTGAAGTATTGGGCAAATTCTTCTTACTGCTTATCTGGCTGATTATAGCGTCTGTCTTCTGTTTGGAGGCATTAATATATCCCGGAGAGAATACACTAGACTGGCCATTGGACAGACGATCGCTGTTGTCGTCCGCGGCGGAATACGAGCCCTGGACAAAAATTATAGATATGGCTAAAATAATAGATATTATTAACATTTTTTTCATGACTACGCCCCTTAAGTTGTACATTACTTTTTAGCCGTATTTACAGCCTCCAATACCTTCGACAATCTCTTCGTAAATGAGCCCATCATAGCCTTCATCTTCTCTTTAAGCAGTTTCTTGTTCGGATCTATATATTGTTTGCGGTACTTGGCTTCCTGCTGAAGTATATACTCTTCCTCGAAGCCCTTCTTCTCCATCTTTCTTATCTTATCGAGTATCTTATCCACTTCATTGGGTTCGAGCTTAGACAACTCCTGTTCCATCATATTCTTGGAGAGAATGTTGTTGAGCTGAAGCAAAGCAATATTCTTTGATAGCAATTTCTTTGTCTCGTCATAATATGGCTTTACCGACTCCTGATACTCGAGAATTATCTTGCCCTTCGATGTATTGAGTTCGGAGAATATGTTCTTCACATTGGACACATCGCCCTCCTTCAATAGATCGGGAATGGCTTGTGCTATTAATATGGCTGCCACAGCTTGAAGCAGATCGTCTGATGCTTTCTTTAGTTCGGGTGAGCCGGATTGACCTTCTATATTATTGACCATATTCAACAGGCTCTCCACAACACTAAGAACCTCTTTCTGATCCTGGGTTGGATTTTTGAGTATATTAGCCAATGCAAGAGCTAATTCCATTTGAGGACCGTTTATTCCAGTCATAGGAATCGATAATGCCGATCTTTCTAACGAATCACCCACCAGCTTTATCAGAAGCGCTGGATCTACTTGCCCTGTCGCGCTAACCATCAAAGCGTCTTTGCTTCCAAGCAAGCTTTTAAATATAGAAGAAATAGCTCCGGCATCCGAAGGACTTAGGGTCTTAACCGCCAATAGTGAGCTTTGGTAAATATCGCTATTATCGCGCTTATTATAAGAAAGATCGTTGGTGGTATAATTAGACAGTCCAGCGTTAATAGACTGTGCGGTATCCACTTGCACAGTCGGACGCAACGACGAACCTACTATTGATACATCAGCAGTATAAGCCGATCCCGGACGGTCAATAAACTGACCTCCGCTGAAATAGTCATTGACAGATTTAATTATTGAGTGGCCGCCTGAGGATATTCCAATGGAGCCATTGAAATCGTTATTTTTTGTCTGAATATAAGAAGAAGATCCGGAATATTGAAGAATAGGCGATGGGGCATTTTTACCGTATACGTATATGGCTGTTTCCACATTAAAAATATTATTCCGAATATCCAGGAAGGCGGAATTTGCCACTATCCCGAGACTCCTACTATCGCTACTGACAAAAATATTGTTGCTGATAGTAAGATTTTGTGAGTACGATGCCGATACCCCAGAGCCGGATTTAGCGATATCCAGCGTAAACCCGTCGATCTCTGTAGGTTTAGTTATAAACGAGGCGGTCAAGTAACCATTAATAAGGGTGGTAGTATTATTTACAACATCCCT
This sequence comes from Candidatus Omnitrophota bacterium, assembly GCA_030695905.1. Taxonomy (NCBI): domain Bacteria; kingdom Pseudomonadati; phylum Candidatus Omnitrophota; species Candidatus Omnitrophota bacterium. The sequence continues at coordinate 241,461 of JAUYOL010000043.1, forward strand.
ACTGCCAGCTTCATTATATCCACCGTAGAGGCTGATACCATTTCGTACTTGTAATAAGGACACTATTCTGCCATCCGGCCTTTCCAAGCTAAGGCTATACGTCCCTGCCTTTACCAATATATTGTCTCCTGCAGTTGCGGACCTCACAGCATCGATTATGCTGCTCTTCCCGATATTGTCGAAGCCAACGTACATAAATCTTTGACCGTCTATTACCTCAGATATCATGCGGCCGCTACTGTCATACGTTTTATTTGTCCCGCTGCCTATACCTATATTATTGTACTTCGATGAATCACGCATATCGGTCTTGGCAGCTGCCGTTAAATCTTTAGCCTCTCCACTTGCGGCCACGGCTTGGCTCGTCTTCTTCTTTAGTTCGAGTGTAGGCTTATTCATAGCATCTTCCTTGACCTTATCGGATAGGTTAGTATCCATATATTCGGCCGAAGTATTGGACAGGTTGTTTTTCTTGCCATTTATCTGATTTATAATAGCATCTGTCTTCTGCTTAGTTGCGTTGATATACCCGGGAGAGAATATGCCGGTCTGCTCATTGGACAAAAGATCACTCTTGTCGTCCATAGCGGAATATGAGCCCTGGGCGAACACCGCTGATATTGCCAGAATAGTGAAAACTACCGCTAATCTTTTCATGGCTATGCCTCTTTCGTAAAAAACTTTTAAAAAGATTTGTATAAAAACCCATAAAAAAACACACTCGCCGTGTGTTTTATCGGCTGTTTATACATCTAACTTTCTCTTCCCTTCACTATATAATATACCATATATATACAGCCAATACAATGGAGCAAAATATAACTTTTTTCTATTTAACTAAACCGTCCTCCTATCAAGTATGAAGTTACTTTTCTTTACCTGTTTGGCCTTCACTTTTATGCTAACGGCTATATTTGTCAATTCTCCATAACTCGATATCGGCCTTACCTGATTAGTGACACCTGCCATGGATATACTCATTATAGGAAATTTGACAATCTCTCCCTTCCTGTCCTTCTCCATAATAAAACCCGTCTTTAGGTCTTCTTCTGAATAAAAGGTTCTCACCTTAGAGTCAAATTCGGATATTATTTCCCCAGTTACTAAATCGACTTTATCCGGCGTTGTTATAATAAAAAAGTCATCGCCACCCTCATGGCCCAGAAAGTCTCCCGTGTTCCCTTTAGATCTTATTGCGCCTTCCAATACTTTGCTCGTAAATTTAATTACCTCGTCGCCCTTCGCTATACCGTATCTGTCATTGTATGCTTTAAAATTATCCAGATCCACATGTACCGCCACAAACTTACTTCCCCTGGCTATCCTGCTTTCCACCTCATCCCGTATAACATTGTTCCCGGGCAATTTTGTAAGCGGATTGGCGTTTTCAGCCTTCTCCTTCATTTTCTTTAAGGCAATCGTCATCTCGTTGAATGTTTCTCCAAGTTCCTGTATTTCATCATTTGTGTTAATAGAGACCTTCATATCCAGATTGCCGCTGGCTATTTCCTTGGTCGCGCTATTAAGAACCTCTATGGGCCATACCACCGTTTTCAATAGAATAAACCCGAGCACCAAATTGCCCAGTATAACGGCTATTGAAGTAAGGACTATGGGCACCATCGTATCCACAATTGCCTGGCTTATATTCCCTATGGAAAAAGATAGTTTTGCTATATATTTTTTTACCGCTCCTGTGGCAAGGGGTATATAAATATCTATTATCTTGGTGTTCTCATTAATTGACGAATAGAACCAGGATTCCTGCCCGGTTGCGCGGGAAAGATTGCTGTATGTCTCTATATCCTGCGCGGCCTCGCCAAACTCTCTCACTATAGGATCGTTTGTAGTTACTACTTTTCCGTCCATGGATAGAACCGATATCTTTTCCACTACACCTTCACTGGAAAAAGAATCTATGGCTGCGCCGAATATGCCGGACAATTCATCTTCGCCCTGCATATCCTTGGCGAGCATCTCCAAAGTGGTCTTGACTATTATTGTGCTAAGACGGGCGCGGTATTTATTGTAAGCGTTGAGCCTCTCGAGATGATTATTAAGCTGTATTGAAGTGAAGGTAAAAATAAAAAGAAGCGACAAGGCGCTTATGACAATACCGACTCTTACATGTAGCTTAAATTTGGGCATGGATTTTACTTTATATCCTTTAGTTCCAGCTGTATCGACTGCACCCCCTGCCAATCATTTATCGAGGGCATGTATGCGAGATCTACGCCGGAACCTGTTTTTGGTATCAGGATCTCATTCCTGCCGAAGTTCACGGCCTCGCAGGTAACATTGTTGTCGGTAACCCACATCTTAAAACCTTTCTTACCTATCTGTCTTGGGCCGTCCTTTACGACAAGGTTGCGCGAAGAAAATACCGGCCGAGGATTCTCTTCGCCAAATGGCGCCAGGCTCTCGATCTCGTTTATAACGTTCTCGGTAAGCATATTAAGGGGTATCTCCATATCGATATCCAGCTGCTGGCTAAATGTATCTTCATGGGTACATTTTTCCGCTTCGATATTTATCTTGTCCCTAAACTCATCCAGGCGGTCCTTATCTATCGTCAGTCCGCAGGCCCCTTCATGGCCGCCGAAGCCTATCAGCAGATCCTTACACTGGAGCATAACATTAAAGAGATTGAACTTCTCTACGCTCCTACCGGATCCTTTGCCGTGTTTTCCATCCAGCGAAATCAATATAGTGGGCCTATAAAACCTGTCTGCGATCCTCGACGCCACTATCCCTATAACTCCGGCATGCCACCCAACGCTGCCTAAGACAATCACCTTGTGATGTTTAAAATTAACTTCCCTTTCCAGCTTGGAGAGCGCTTCGTCCAGTACGCGCGATTCTATCTTTTGCCTGTTCTTGTTTTCGGTATCCAGCACTTTGGCCAGAATGGCGGCTTCATCCTTATTATCCGTAAGTAAAAGGTCTATAGCCTTTTGAGGAGAGCCTACGCGGCCCATAGCATTTATTCTGGGCCCTAACATAAAGCCAATGTGCCCGCTTGAAATATCCTTACCGCTCAATCCGGAAATTTCGGTAAGGGCATTGATGCCCATTCTATTTCTCTTGTTTATTTCATCCAGACCGTGCTTGGCCAGGATCCTGTTCTCTCCTATCAATGGAACTATGTCCGCTATAGTGCCAAGGCTTACAAGATCGAGAAAATCTTCCGCAAAAAACGAAGTCCCTTCATAAAGAGCTTTGACTAATTTATAAGCAAGTCCTACGCCGGCAAGATGCTTGAATGGGTAGTTGCAGGATTCCTGCAGCGGATTTATAATAGCGTAAGCCTGCGGTAAGCGGGAATTTACTATTTCATGATGATCTGTCACAATTACATCTATTCTTAACGCTTTGGCATACTCAATTTCCTTAAAAGAACTTATGCCGCAATCTACGGTAATTATCAGCGACACTCCGTCATTAACGGCTTTTTTTATAGCATTGGTATTAAGGCCATACCCTTCTTCAAGCCTATTTGGTATGTACGTCTCGACCGTCGCGCCCAAATTCAAAAGCGCCTGCTTTAGCATGGCAACGCTGGTCATGCCGTCTACATCATAATCGCCATAAACCAGAATTCTTTCCTTATCGCATACCGCCTTTTTTATTCGGGTAACGGCCTTGTCCATATCTTTTAGCAGGAATGGGTCGTGGCAGGACGACAAAGAACAGGCAAGAAATTCGCCGGCATCTTTTACATTGTCTATGCCTCTATTTGATAAAAGCTGGGCCGTTATCTTCGAGATATTCAATTCAGAATAAAAACTATTCTGCATCGCGGCATTTTGATCTTTTATTTTCCAAATTCTTCGCATCGTCTTATGGCCTTAAAGCTTATTTTTTGGGCTCTACATGGACAACAACATCCGTCACGCCGGGTATGCTTGCCTTTATGGTGCCTTCTATCTCGTAACATATCTTATGCGCTTTATCTACATGCATATCCGGATTAACCTGCACATGAAGATCGACATATATATCGTCTTCCCTGCCCCGCGTCCTTATCTTATGGCAGGCCCTCACACCCTTTATGGATAAAACTATATTTTCTATCTTTTTGCCGTCCAAGATTATCGCATCACATAAAACACCGGAGCTGCGTCTTGCTATCGAAAAAGCCGCATACGCTACAAATAACGCTATCATGACGGTAACTATAGGATCGAGGATGGGATAGCCAATTCTGATTACTATTATAGCAACGATAACGGATAGCGAAGTAAAGATATCTGCCTTGGTATGTATTGAATCGGATATGAGTATATCGCTTTTAAGAAGCTTGCCCTGCTTATTCTCATAGCCCATCACAAGTATATTCACTACCATCGTGACGAGCATCACTATAAGACTGCCCGCGTTAATTTCAGGGTTTATAGGGTGGTGAAACCTCTCTATGGCCTTTGATAAAAGTTCGAAGCAGACAAAAAACAAGAGCGCCGCTATTCCCAGAGAAAAAAGCGTCTCATACTTCCTGTGCCCGTATGGATGGTCCTTATCCGCGGGTCTACAGGCGAGCGTAATACCTACTATGCCTATTATGTTGGAAGCGCCATCGGACAGGGAGTGGAAACCATCCGCTGTCATACTGGTAAAACGTGTGGCAAGGCCGAATGCTATCTTGGCTATCGCTACGGCCCAATTTAAGGCCAATACGACTATCAGGACATTTTTTATCTTACCAAATCTTGCCGCCTGATCACTCGTCATAAATTTAAGTTTGTCTGCTATCTTTTACCAACAAGCTTTGAGTGCCATGATATTACCATTGGGCTTGCGATATATACGGTAGAGTAGACTCCGGTCAGAAACCCTACAAATATACACAAGGAAAAGTTACTCAATACCTCACCGCCTAAAACGAGTAATGCTATGACCGCAAGCATAGTGACACCGGTGGTAAGGATAGTCCTTCCAAGCATCTGGTTCACGCTTAAATTCACAACATCGCTGAAACTGCCCTTCCTTACAGTGCGCAGATTTTCCCTTATCCTGTCATATATGACAACCGTGTCGTTGATAGAATATCCGGCTATAGTAAGAAGCGCGGCGACTATCGTCAGGTCAAACTGTCTTTGCATAAGCGCCAGAGCGCCTGCCGCGACGACAACGTCATGCAGAAGCGCTATGATGCCGGCCAATCCGTACTTCAGGTCAAACCTTATCATTACATAAAGCATTATACCAATAAGGCCCAAGGCAAGACTCGTCAAGGCATTCTTTCTTAAGTCCTTTCCGACTGCCGGCCCGACCGTCTCAACGCGCAATATCTGGAACGGATTTTCGGCCATATTTTTTCTAAACTCTCCGGTAAGTTTGGTTGTAATATCGTCCTGCGTCCTTACAATCAGTTCCTTCGGGTCTCCATACTGCTGAATGGCCGCGCTTCCATACCCTATATCTTTAAGGATCGTCCTTACCTTATCAAGCTTTACCGGCTCATTAAACACAAATTGCTGTAATGTCCCTCCGGAAAAATCTACTCCATAATTTTTGTCACCGCGTATCGCGAATATCGCGATGCCGGCTATTATGACTATGGTGCTGATGATGTAACATATTTTTCTCTTTCCTATAAAATCGAAATTGGTGGTCTTCTTAAATATGTGCATGAAATTCAATTTTGACAGTCCGAACTGGTCACACATCAGCTCCATGACAACCCTGGTACATGCGACAGCCGTAAATAAGTTTGCTAATAGCCCTATCGTAAGCGTGACCGCAAAACCTCGAATTGGCCCTGTGCCGAATTGGAATATAAGAGCTGCCGCCACTATCGTTGTTATGTTAGAGTCTACGATCGCGGAGAGCGCTCTGTGGTAACCGGCCGCTATTGCCGCTCTAAGCGATTTGCCAAGAGCCAGTTCTTCTCTTATCCTCTCATAAATAAGCACGTTCGCGTCTACAGCCATACCTATGGTCAATATCAAACCTGCTATGCCCGGCAAAGTAAGGGTTCCCTTAAATAACGAGAGGGCCGCCAGTATAAGAAGAACGTTTAGTACAAGCGCGAAATTTGCTACTAATCCTGCCAGGCGGTAATATAAGATCATGAATCCGACTACGAGAAGAGTGCCCACTATGGCCGCGTTGAGGCCGCTTCTTATCGAATCCGCTCCCAAAAGCGGCCCGACGGTCCTCTCTTCTTCTACCAAAACAGGGGCGGGTAACGCGCCGGCCCTTAACACTATCGAAAGGTCATTTGCTTCCTCAACCGTAAAATTGCCGCTTATCTGAGCTTGACCTGACGGTATCGGCTCGCGAATTACCGGAGCGGACTGAACCTTTCCATCCAACACTATGGCTAATCTCTTACCAACGTTGGCTTGAGTAATAGCATAAAATAGCTCGGACCCTTTTGGATTAAGCGCCAACGAGACATAAGGCTCTCCAAAACCTCTTGAGCTAAAATCTGTCTTTGCGTTGACAATGCAATCGCCGGCTAAAGAGGCTTCAGTTGCTATTAGGAGCGGCTCACGGCCGCCGCTTTCTCTCTCCTGATATTTTAATTCATATCCCTCTACAGGCTCATTATTAATAGCTTTCTTTATATCCTCAGCATTATCCGAGACCAATTTAAATTCCAAATGCGCAGTCTTGCCTATAATTTCAAGAGCTCGATCTCTATCTGTAATGCCCGGAAGCTGGACTATTATATTCTCTTTGCCCTGCCTCTGTATCGACATTTCACCTACGCCAAACTGGTCTACCCTGTTCCTGATAATTTCTATTACGCGCTCTACGGCATCTTTTCTTGCTTCAACCGGCAGTTTAGAGATGTCTACCTTAAGCACAACGTGCATGCCGCCCTGCAAGTCTAAGCCGAGATTTATCTTTCCCTTCTGGATTATTTTACCGTCTTTGTCCTTGGTTGTAAAAGGCGGCAAAATCATCAAAACGCATACTACGATAATGGCTATTATCCCGATAAATTTCCACTGCAAACCCTTATTCATTATAAAAACCTCCGATTTACTTTCTTACTCCGACGCCTTTCTTCTTACTCTGGCTATGCAGCTCTTCTCAACGTCTATCTTAACGTTGTCGTCTACCTTAAGCGTCACAGCGGCTTCCTTAACATTAACTATCGTTCCGTGAATACCTCCCGAGGTAACGACCTCGTCATTCTTTTTCAATGACGCTATCATATTCTTGTGCTCGTTCTGCGCCTTTTTTTGAGGGCGTATAAGAAGAAAATAGAATATTATAAAAATAAATACTATCGGCATCAAGCTTACTAACGGATTCTGTCCTGCGCTCATCTTTTCACCTTTCCCGCCTGCTGTCCTGCAGACTTTTTTATGTAGTTGTTCACAAATTCTTTTCTAAAACTATCGAATCTGTTGTCCTTAATCGCACCCCGCGATAATTCTATAAGTTTAACATAAAAATGTATATTATGCAATGATACCAGCCTTAGACCCAGCAGTTCCTGCGTATTGAATAAATGCCTTATATATGCTCTGGTATAATTTTTGCAGGCCATACATCCGCAATCTCTGTCAATGGGCGTAAAATCTTCTTTGTATTCAGCATTGCGAAGCTGTAGCTCGCCTTTAAATGTGAAGGCCTGGCCATTCCTTCCATTTCTTGTAGGCACTACACAGTCAAACATATCGACGCCTTCCGATATCGCCCGCAATATGTCGGTAGGCGTGCCCATTCCCATAAGATAACGAGCTTTATCCTCGGGTAATAGTGAAGCGGTATACGAGCTGATCTCATGTATAAGCTCATTAGGCTCGCCTACGCTTACGCCACCAATAGCATAGCCGTCAAATCCTATTTCCAACAACTGATCTACGGCCTTCTTGCGCAGATCTATATAGGTACTTCCCTGCACAATTCCAAAAAGCAGCTGCCCTTTTTCATTCTCCTGGGCCTTAAAATACTCCTTGGATCTCTTAGCCCATTTAGTCGTCAGTTCTAAAGACTGTTCGACATAATCCCGCGCCGCAGGATAATGCACACATTCATCAAATACCATCATTATATCGCTTCCGAGCGTCTTCTGTATGTCGACAACTTTTTCCGGAGTGATAAAATGTTTAGCGCCGTCTATATGTGACGAAAACTCCGCGCCTTCCTCATTTATCTTTCGCAATACGGCGAGGCTAAAGACCTGGTATCCGCCGCTATCGGTAAGTATGGGCTTCTCCCAACTCATGAATTTATGGAGGCCGCCGGCCTTTTTTATAATATCGAGCCCCGGCCTTAAAAATAGATGGTACGCGTTGCCGAGTATTATTTCAGCCCCGCAAACTTTGACCTCATCGTTCGACAGGGCTTTTACGGATGCCTGTGTTCCGACTGGCATAAATACGGGCGTATTGACTTCTCCATGTGCCGTCTTCAGCTTCCCCAGCCGTGCCTTCGAATTTTTATCTTTATGAAGTAATCTAAACATTTTAGCTTTCGGCTTTCAGTTATCAGCTATCAGCGCTGAAGGCTGAAAGCTGACGGCTGATAGCTACAATATCAACATCGCGTCGCCATAACTAAAAAACCTGTAACGTTTTTCAATTGCCTGCCTGTATGCCTCGAATATAAAATCCTTTCCCGCAAACGCACTCACAAGCAACATGAGCGTCGATTTTGGGAGATGAAAATTAGTAATAAGATGATCGACGATATTAAACTTGAAGCCTGGATAGATGAATAGATCATTATCCCCTTCAGCCTTACCTTCCTTAGCCCAATATTCGAGACTTCTCGCGGATGTTGTACCGACAGCAAAAACTTTTCCGCCAATTTTTTTCGCAGCTCTGACCGCTTCTATAGCACATGATGGTATACTAAAATATTCCCTATGCATCTTATGACTCTCCACATCTTCTGTCTTGACCGGAGCAAAGGTGCCATAATTTGTATGTAAGGTTACATACGACAATCGCACTCCGCTGGCCGCCAACTGATCTAATACCTCTTTCGTGAAGTGGAGCCCCGCTGTTGGACTTGCCGTAGCGCCCTCTTTGGCGGCATATATAGTCTGATACGAACCCCTATCGTCCGGACCGTCAATCCTATCTATGTACGGAGGCAGCGGCATATGGCCCGACTCCAGTATCTCATCAATAGGCCGATTAAACTTAACAAGCCTGCCCACTTCTGTCCTGTTTAAAATTTCGGCTTCGGCGCCCGATTCCAGAGTTACCTTTTCGCCTTCCTTAAGCCTCCCTGAAGGCCTCAACAGCACCCTGCATACCGGGTTCTTCTTTTCCAGCAGGAACAGCTCGACCTTACCGCCTGTCTTACGCCTGCCAAATAGTCGCGCAGGTATGACCTTGGTATCATTAAGCGTTAGAAGATCTCCGCTATTAAAGTAGCCGGCAATATCTTCGAATTTTTTATGCTCGATGGATTTTTTAGCTCTGTCCAACACCATTAGCCTGCACTTCGCCCGTTCTTTGAGGGGATGCTGCGCGATCAGTTCTTTTGGCAGGATATAATCAAATTCGGATAATTTCATGAAATTCTACAACTTACCGGAGATTTTGTCTATGGTCGTAATCTGGGCGCCGGGATAATATAATTCCAGGATCTGCTCGCACTTCTTTTTCTTATCAGATTGCCCCTTGGCTCCCCATTGACACATCCCGACACCGTGGCCCCAGCCTATGCCCTTCAAGACAAGTTTGTCGCCGTTTATAGAGACCTCGAAATTTGTGCTTCGCACGTCATTGGGCCCCAACATATGTCTAAAATCTTTCGCTGTCAATATACAGGATACATCGGCTTCATCCTTTATTTCCACCTTATCCGCCCTGCCGGAATTGTCTCTTGATAAAACCTCAATCTTTTTTATACTCCCCACTTTATACCCGCCGCCGCTCAACTTTTTCTCCAGGTCTTTCAGCAGGACTATTTTTGTCCACTTGTAATGAGGGGACTCTTTGCAATAACTACACTCAACGCTCTTCAGGCATGGCAAGTCTATGTTCCACAAACTCGACGCATCCTCTGTTCGGCCGCCGCATGTTGCGTGGTAATAGGCCGGAAATATATCGCCGTTGTAAGCCAGAACTTTCCCAGCGGTAAGCTTTACCGCCCTGGTTGTGGCCCATCTCTCGGATGTCGCGCCGCTATACACCTGAGAGTATATATCATTTGTTAAATCATAGTCCTGCAGCTTATTCTGCCTTGCCTGATAGAGAGCAAACGTACGCGCGGTAACAGCTTGAGCTTTTATGGATTCTATAGGCCAGCGGTGCGACACTTCATTATACAGAACACCATACAGGTATTCTTCGAGAGGCACCCTGTTTATCACCATAAGTTTTGCGTTGTCCTTACGTACAATATCAACGCTGCCTCTAAAAGCCCTTCCGTCGATATATATGTACGCGCTTTCGGGCACAACAATTCTGATCTTTGAAAATTTCAGATCGCGCTGGCCAAACATAATACCCTGGTCGCTGGCGCTAACAACAGTGTGAAGTATGTACCCCCCCGTCAAGAGCTTATCTGAAGGAATAGAATATATCCTATAGCCCCCCTTTATTACCATTAAAACATTGTCTTTGTTCTCAATTACAAGAACACGCAAAATGGGGTTTATATTTTTTTTATTCGCTTGACTATCCGCGCCCATAACCGACAAGGATAATAAAATTATTAAAAATAAAGCTGATATTTTCTTCACTTACTTCCCTTCTTCTCTATTCTCTCTTTCTCCGAGAATATACAACCGCAGTAATTCTGGCAATAGATGCCTTTCGACTTGGCCTTATTATGCGCAGCCTTAAAACCTGTCCTAAAATCTTCATAATAGAACTTTAAGCCGGCTTCCTTTGCGACCTCTTCGCCTATGTTCTTTACGACTTCTTGATCCTGATATGGACTACCCAACAAAGTCGTGGTAAACGCTTCGAAGCCATTCTCTTTCGAGAGCTGGGCAACCCTTCTCATTCTATACCACCAGCAGATAGGACATCTACTCTTCGTAGACTCGCTATCGATAATATATTCGAGGTATCCCTCGAGATCATATTCCGCATAAATAACATTTAGCGATACCTCTTTGGAATATTTCTCGACCTCTTTTTTCCTCTTAAGATATTCCGAGTAAGGATGTATGTTAGGGTTGTAGAAGAGCCCTGCTATCTTGTGGCCGCTTTTTCTTAAGGCTTCCACCGGATAAATCTCACAGGGCGCGCAACAGATGTGCAAAAGAATGTTCAAAACATCTCCTTTTGAACTTCTTTAGCCTTTTTTTGCGCGAAACCCATATGGTCATAAGCCAGCTTCGTGAGCTCTCTGCCTCGTGGTGTGCGTTTTAAAAATCCTATTTTGAGCAGAAACGGCTCAACCATATCGGATATAGTGTCGCTTTCCTCGTTTAGTGATGCCGCTATGGCCTCTATCCCGGCAGGGCCGCCGCCGAATGATTCATATATTATGCTCAAGACTTTTCTGTCTATATTATCAAGGCCCACCTTATCTATATTATGGCTCTTCAGCGCCTCCTGGGTAGCGTCTTGGGTTATTTTACCGTCGCGCTTTACCTGCACCCAGTCCCTCACGCGCCGAAGCAGCCTATTGGCGACTCTGGGGGAGCCCCTCGAGCGCCTGGCTATTTCATACGCCGCGTTTTCGTCTATAGGTATATCCAATATCTTTGCCGAACGGGTTATAATCTTTACCAGATCATCGGTTTCATAAAAATCGAGATGGTGGAATATTCCAAACCTTGACCTTAAAGGCGCCGTAAGCAATCCCGCGCGCGTCGTTGCGCCTATCAAAGTAAAACGCTTGAGTTTAAACTTATAGGTCCTCGCATACGCGCCCTTATCCATAACAACATCTACTTCAAAATTTTCCATGGCAGGATATATATATTCCTCAACGGTCTTGGAAAGCCTGTGTATCTCATCGATAAAAAGGATGTCCCCTTCTTCCAGATTCGTCAGAACCCCGACCAAGTCTCCGGCGCGCTGTATGGCGGGGCCACTTGTAGAAGTGATCTTTGTGCCCATCTCATGCGCGATAATATGCGCTAAGGATGTCTTGCCAAGCCCCGGGGGGCCGGACAAAAGAGTGTGCTCTAAAGGCTCCTTCCTCTTCTTAGCGGCCTCTAAAGAGACTTTGAGATTATCTATTACACTGCCCTGCCCTACGAAATCGCTTAGCTTGGAAGGCCGCAACGACAGGATCAGTATCTGATCCTCGTCAGTCTCCTGATTAGTGATAAGCTTTTCTCTCCCTTCAGGCGCTATTTTTTTATTTATTTCTTTTTTATTCATCTTCTGTCTTTGCTTACAGTTTAAAGCTTACGGCCTACAGCTTTTACTTCCCTTATAGACCTCATTCAATATCTCTTCACATGAAGATATGCCGGTGTTGCGCTTGACAGCATTCTCTATCATATCCCTTGCTTCGTTCTTCTTATACTGAAGCTGAAGCAAGACATTTAGCGCCTCTTCTTTTATATTCTCTTTTACCTTTGGTAAGTCTTTCGCGGATCCGTCCTGTATAAGGCAGAATTTTCCGACCTTGCCCTGCAATTTCGCTATAATTTCACGGGCTTTCTGCTCGCCTATGCCGGGAAGCGTCTTCAGCAGTGGCATATCGCCATTGTCTATTGCGTCAGCTATTGTGGAGAATGACAGACTAAGAGCTTTGCAGGCTGCCTTCGGCCCGACCCCCGACACCTTTATGAACTGCTCAAAAAATTCTTTTTCTACTTCATTAAGAAAGCCTATCAATACCGGCATCGCCCTCGACGGATCCATCTGATAGTAGTGATAAGTTATAAAATTTATATTCCCATCGGGAGACTTCGCGCTGTCTATAGATTTCATTATTGCAGGCGGCACCAGGACTTCATAAGATATCCCATTACAGTCTAGTATAACACTGAACTCTTTTTTCCTTTTTATCTTTCCGCTTATTTCCGAAATCATATATTTAGCCCTTGCATTTAAAGCCCCGGATTCCGGCTCCCGGTCCTTTGTTGATATAACAATACGCTATCGCCATGGCGAGCGCATCGCTTACATCTACCGGCTCCGGAGGATTCTTTAGTTTAAACGTATTCTGAACCATCCTCTGCACCTGTTGTTTTGAAGCATGCCCGTTACCGGTCACGATCTTTTTTATCTTAGTGGAAGGATAATTTATTAAGTTCACGCCATTTATACCGCAAGCAAGACATACGACTGAGCGGGCATGGCCCATAAGTATCGCTGTGGCAGGATGCTTGTAATGAGAATATATCTTTTCCAGTACTAATACAGAAGGCTTGTGTTCTCTGATTATTTCCGAGACCTCTTCGAATATCTTTTTTAACCTGGCCTGTATCGGTGTATTCGCCGCGGTCTTGATAATCCCGGCCTCGACAATTTTAAAATTGCCATTCGCTCCTGGTAGGCAATTCCGCGAAGCGAAATTATTGTCCTCGATTATACCATAACCTGTGGTCCCGAGGCCCGGGTCAATGCCGAGTATCCGCATTATTCCTTTATCAGCTCATCCGGTATGTCAAAATTGGCGTACACGTGCTGAATATCCTCATGTTCCTCGATCGAGTCGACAAGATCCAGTATTTTTTTAGCTTCATCGCCCGCCACCTTTACCGTACTCTTGGGAAGAAGAGTTATTTCGGCGTCTTCGGTCTTTATACCGGCGTCGTCTATAGCCTTCTTCACTTTAAAATAGTCTTGAGGGCTCGTCTTTATAGCGTAGTTTTCATCTTCTACTATCAGGTCCTCCGCTCCCGCGTCAAGAGCTATGCCCATTAACTTGTCTTCGTCTATTACATTCTTGCTTACAACTATATATCCCTTCTTTTCAAACATCCAGGCCACTGAACCCGCGCCTGCCATGTTGCCGCCCTTTTTTGTAAATATCGTCCTGACTTCGGCGGTGGTCCTATTCTTGTTGTCCGATACGCCTTCGACATATATTGCGACTCCGCCCGGCCCATAGCCCTCCAAAGTTATATCCTCATATGTCACGCCTTCGAGCTGTCCGGTGCCTTTTTTTATAGCGCGATCTATGTTATCCGCCGGCATACTCGACTCCTTGGCTCTCTCTATCGCCACTCTAAGCCTTGGGTTAGTATCGGGGTTACCGCCATTCCTGGCGGCTACCGTGATTTCTTTTATAAGCTTCGTAAATAGATTGCCGCGCTTCGCGTCTGTCGCAGCTTTTTTGTGTTTAATCGTTGCCCACTTTGAATGACCGCTCATTAATCCTCCGCTTCCTCTTTTTTGGTTAATTTTGCCTTGTCTATTATGGCCTGCGCCTGGTTAGACGGCACTACTTCGTAATGCGAGAAACTCATCGCGTAAGTTCCTCGTCCTCCTGTAATCGATTTTAATTCATTTACATACTTATACATCTCCTCCAGTGGAACCTTCGCCTTAATGGTTTGCGATCCATCCCCCGGATCCATCCCCATGATCCTGCCGCGCCTTGAATTTAGACTGCCTGTAATATCACCCATAAACTCGTCCGGTATTACAACATCTACGTCCATTATTGGCTCTAAAAGCACCGGCTTTGCTTTTTGCATAGACTCTTTAAATGCCTTACGCGCAGCCGTCTGGAATGCTATATCTTTTGAATCTACCGGATGGGTCTTCCCGTCATAAACTATCGCCTTCACATCGACAACCGGAAATCCCGCCAATATTCCGGACTGCAACCCCATCCTTATACCTTTTTCACAACTTACGACAAACTGTCTCGGTATCGCACCGCCGACAACCTCATCAACAAATTGGAATCCCTCGCCCCGCGTAAGCGGCTCTATGCGCATCCACACTTCAGCAAATTGCCCTGCGCCGCCGGACTGTTTTTTATGTCGATACTGAGCGTCTCCTTTGCCCAGAATCGTTTCCTTATACGCTACCTTGGGAGTACCCATATCAACCTGCACGCCATAGCGCATCTTCATCCTGTTGATCATCATATTGATGTGCATATCGCCCATGCCGGACACTATCATCTCTTTGGTCTGTTCGTCCCTAGTAACTTTAAATGTCGGGTCTTCCGCCATCAACTTATGAACAGCTCCGGATATTTTATCTTCATCCGACCGCGTTTTAGGCTTTAGGGAAAAAGATACCGCCGGCTCGGGAAACTTTATCTCATTAAATTTTACAGGATTTTTTTCATCTGTAATAGAATCGCCTGTATGCGTCTCTTTAAGTTTAGCTACGCATGCTATATCGCCCGCCTGCGCGGAATCCATTGAGCTCTGCGTTTTCCCCATCAGGCTGAAGATCTGACCTATCTTTTCGCGCGCGTTTCTATTGACATTGTAAAAGCCATTGTTTGACTGAAGCTTCCCGGAAAAGACCTTAAATATTGATATCTGCCCGAGAAAAGGGTCCGACAATGTTTTAAAGACAAGCGCTGAAAACGGCCCGTTAGGATTCATCCCGATATCTACTTTATCGCCTGAATCCGGCTTAGTGGCTTCCTCTTTTGGCCTATCCAGAGGAGACGGAAAATATTCCACTATAAAATCAAGGAGTTCTTTGATGCCTATGTTACGCGTCGCGGATCCACAGAGTATAGGCGAAACATCGTCAGTATTTACGGCTTTACGCAGCGCTTTTGTAAGCTCATCGGCAGTAAGTTCGCCCTTATCGAGATACTTTTCCAGCAGCGCATCATCTGTTTCAGCTACTGTCTCGGCAAGAACATCTCCAAGCGCCTTAAAATGGGCCTTCTCCGCGTCTTCAAGCGATTCCGAACCCTTGCCTGTTATTACGCTTGCCACTGACTTAAAATCATCCTCTTTGCCTATGGGGTAATCGACGGGTATGCAGTGCTTGCGAAATTTATTCTGTATGCTGTCATAACATTTGTCATAATCTGAATGCTCTCTATCCAGCATATTTATGAAGAAGAAACACGGAACACCCTTCTCCTTCGCCATCCTGAATGCGCGCTCGGTACCTATCTCTATGCCGGCGGCGGCATTCACGACTACTATGCACGCGTCAGCTGCCCTCAAGCCCCCTATCATCTCTCCCGCGAAATCTATATATCCCGGAACATCCAGAATATTTATCTTCTTCGATTTATATAAAAAACTTATCAATGACGTGCTTGCGGAATGCTTTTTGTCTTTTTCGTCTTCGTTGTAATCAGATACCGTAGTACCGTCCTCTATCCTGCCCATTCTGGCTATAGAGCCGCCATTTAAAGCTAAGGCTTCGGCCAATAACGTCTTGCCACATCCTGAATGGCCAAGCAGAATAATATTTCTTATATCCTGACCAAAAAAGTTCGCCATTTAGTCCCTCCGTGATCTGTTTTGGCTCTTGTGGTAATTATATTATTATATAGAAGCACAACCATATGTCAAGGGAATTAGCCCTACTTCACCCTTCAATATACAAACAA
This sequence comes from Candidatus Omnitrophota bacterium, assembly GCA_030695905.1. Lineage (NCBI taxonomy): Bacteria > Pseudomonadati > Candidatus Omnitrophota > Candidatus Omnitrophota bacterium. The sequence goes on from JAUYOL010000043.1 coordinate 257,838, forward strand.
TGGTAGAGTTTCGTAGAGGCTATTCCTGCGAAGCCCCACCTCATACTTACGAGTTGAAGGGCGAAGCAGAATTAGGCCGCGAATAGCCTTTTTAGATCCTCCCTATTTAATATCTTAAGCGCCTTCCTGACATATTCCCTATTCTGTGGATTCTTATACTGCATTAAAGCCCTCTGCATCATCCTTTCGCTCGGTTTTTTAGCCACATAAACGGCTCTACCGGTAGATGGATCCATTTGCGTATGATACATAGCCCCCGATACGGTCATGGGTAACGGTATAAAATCCTGCACCTGCTCAGGATGGATATGCTTTTTCGCCAAATATACCGCCAGCACAAGCGCGTCCTTCAAGTCCGCCCCTGGATGGCCCACAATAAAATAATTTACCAGATACTGTTTTTTACCCAGGCGCTTATTTATATTCTCAAATTTGTCCATGAATTTTTCATAAATATCGAATTTTGGCTTATTCATCAGTTCCAAAACGGAATCGGCGCAATGTTCGGGAGCGACCTTCAATTGGCCGCTAATATGGTCGGCGCATAGTTCGCTCAGGTACTCGTCCGCATACGAGTCCGTCAAAAGGTCGAATCTGACGCCGCTGCCAACAAACACATGCTTAACTCCGGGTATCTTTTTCAACTCTTTCCACAGACGTATAGAATAATCATACCCTAACTTCAAATTTTTACATTTCTGCGGCACCATGCATTTTTTGTCGCGGCACGTGCCCTGCGCGCTCCACGACCGGCATTCGGCCTTATATAAATTTGCCGTAGGGCCGCCTATGTCAGTAATAGTCCCTTTAAACTTCTTGCTCTTCGATATTAATTTTATCTCTCCTACTATGGACTCGACGCTGCGGCTCTGCACATGGGCGCCTTGATGAAGATATAGTGAACAAAAATTACATGCGCCGGCGCACCCTCGATGTGAAACTATGGAATTTCTTACAGACTCAAAGCCCGGCACTCCGCCGGAAGCCGCGTAAGAGGGATGACATTCTCTCGTAAAGGGCAAAGAATAAATTTCATCCATCTGTTCCTGCGTTAAAGGCGCCGCCGGAGGATACTGTATCACAAATCTGTCGCCGTGTTTTTGGACTATGGCCTTACCCCTTATGGGATCTGCTTCCAAGTAGGCCGCCTTAAATGCCTCGTTAAATTTCCCTTTGTCATTACTTACGTCTTCAAACGAATGAATATCAATATAATCTTTTACATTTTTTAAATTCTTTCTAACAACAACCGTGCCATAAATATTGTCAATATCGCTTACGGCCTCACCCGCCGCCAGTCGCCTGGCTATATCAACTATCTGGGTTTCGCCCATGCCATAGACAAGAATATCGGCCTTAGCGTCCAGAAGAAGCGAACGCCGCACTTTATCAGACCAATAGTCATAATGGGCAAGTCGCCTCATGCTTGCTTCAATACCGCCTATTACTATAGGCACATCCTTAAAAGATTCTCTTAGCTTGTTGACATACATTATAGTTGCCCTGTCGGGCCTAAGATGGGCTTTACCGCCGGGTGAATAGTCATCCATATTGCGCACTTTCTTATTGGCGGTATAATTTGCTATCATTGAGTCGAGGTTCCCGGCCGTAACGCCGAAAAATAATTTTGGGCGTCCTAATCTCCTGAAATCATCCAGCCTATGCCAATCGGGCTGAGCTATAACGCCGACTTTGAAACCCGCGCCTTCAAGCACTCTGCCTATCATGGCTACGCCATAAGACGGGTGATCTACGTAAGCGTCGCCGCTGACAAGTACTACATCAAGCTCGCCCCAATCTCTTCTCTCTAAGTCATCTTTTGATACCGGTAGATAATTCATAGGTTATTTAAACAACCGTGATCGTTATGTTTACTACTGTGTTGCCGCCTGAATCGTCTTCATAGTATCTAACGATAGCGTTATCCAGTATGTTTACATCCATGAGCCATATAGTTGCCCCGAGTTTTCTTATCGACACGTTTTGCGGAACATAAAACTCCATCTCACCGCCAACGCCATTTACCCTGATCGTCGCTGTAACCCAATTTATGTACGAGACGCGTCCCTCGAAAGATTTAATTTGCGGTTTATCATCACAATATGAAGGCGAGACAAAAAACGCGGCTACCGCGAATACTGCGGACAAAACTATCGCAACAATGATTTTGTTCATTTATTAGAACTCTGCGTATTCTCTTTCCAATACTATCTTTACTGCCCTGGGGGTGCCTGTGGGATTGTCATAATATTTGATCAACACTGGATCGTCCTGTAACACATCGGACAAACCTACTGTTTCAGTCCCCCAAACTATATTTGTTCCGGCGGGAACATAGAATGTCATCTCGTCCATGCCCGCAACTGTCAATAGCGAGCCTGCCCAGTCTATTTCCTGCACTATACCGCGATAGGTCTTTAGCTCGTCATCCTCGCAGTATAAGCTACTGGTGGATAATATAAACATGGTCGCAATTAATCCAATGAGGCATATTTTGAAAATATTGGTCATCTCTCCTCCCGTCTATTCTCCTATTATCTTTACGAGGACTCTCTTGCGCCTCTGCCCGTCGAATTCTCCGTAAAAGATCTGTTCCCACGGCCCGAAATCGAGCTTGCCATCCGTAACGGCACAAACAACCTCTCGCCCCATAATCGTCCTTTTCAGGTGTGCATCGCCATTATCTTCACCTGTCAAATTGTGCTTATACTTGTCCTTGCCATATGGCGCCAATTTCTCGACCCACGCGAGAAAGTCCTGGTGCAACCCGGATTCGTTGTCATTGATAAATACGCTCGCGGTAATGTGCATCGCATTAACCAGGCACATGCCCTCTTTTACCCTGCTCTCGTCAATAGCTTCCAGCACCTGTTCAGTAATATTCACGATCTCATACCTATTCTTCGTATTGAACCAAAGGTATTTCGTATGCGATTTCATTTATCACTCTCCTGTTTGTCCAAGACTAAGCCTCGTTATGTTCGCACAAAGTCTTTCGTACTTTCCAACCTGCCAATTCTAACCAGGTTAGAAAGCCTTTTCATTCCTGTCGCAGGCGGAACCTTTGTGGCCCGCCTATACTTATCGAAAATTTTATCCTAAAACTTAACCTCCGGCACTGCCTTCGCTTTTTCTTCCGCTTTGAAGTATTCGGTTGCCGGCTTGTAGCCGAACATTCCGGCGACAACATTGGCCGGGAACCTTCGGACTGTGATATTAAACTCTTTGACCGCTTCGTTATATCTCATCCTCTCGACCGCAATCCTATTTTCGGTACCTGATAACTCATCCATAAGTTGCAAGAACGTCTGATCGGCCTTCAACAAAGGATAATTCTCAACGACCAAAAGCAATCTTGACAGCGCCGCATCAACCTGACCCGCGGCCTTTACTTTTTCGTTAACAGTCGATGCATTCGCCCATTGAGAGCGCGCCTTTGTAACATCCTCAAATACCGTCTTTTCATGCGCCGCATAACCCTTTACCGAATTCACAAGGTTCGGTATAAGGTCATTACGTCTCTGCAATTGATTCTCGACCTGAGCCCACTTTGCGGTAATGGTTTCATGCTTCGTGACTATACCATTGTATGTTGATGCAACTGCTACTCCCACTATTAGAACTGCCGCTACCAACCCTATCAAAATGCCCTTCATTACTACCTCCTTTTTCAGCTTTAAGTTGTAAGCCATAAACTTACGGCTGTCAAAATCCTCCGCCGGCGCCGCCTCCTCCACCGCCTCCGCCGCCGCCTCCGCCAAATCCACCGCCGCCAAATCCGCCACCTCCAAATCCACCGCCATATGTTAAAAAGCTGTCTTTCCGCTTACCCGCAGGCAGATTATGCCAGAATAAAAACCTGAAGACCGACGCTACTGCACATATTATGAAGAATAGTGCGGCCATGCCCATATCATCGCCTTTTTCAGAAGAAGCGCTTACGCTCTTAATATTAAGGCCGCTTAAGCCATCGAGCGTTAACTTAGCATCTTTGGCAATAACATCACTGATCGCGGCCACTCCGTAATAAAGTCCCTTGCCATATTCGCCGGCCTTAAAATACGGCACCATGTAACTGCGGCCGATCTGCCCGCAACGGCCATCCGGCAAAATTCCTTCCGCGCCGTAACCTGTTTCAATGCGCCAGCGCCTCTGGCTTACCGCCAATAACACCAGCACGCCATTATCTTTACCGAGTTTACCGGGTTTCCATGAATCAAATATCATACGCGCGTAACTATTTTCATCATATGGAGCTATAGAACTTACCGCGACGACAAAAATTTCCGCTGAAGTTTTTCGTTCAAGTTCCTCTATTAAAGCCGTTATCTTATTTTTATATTCCTGGGAGATAACGCCTGCCGAATCATTGACCCAGCCTGAGGGCTGCCCAATATCATCAGCTTTGGAGGCCTGCGAAAATAGCAGGGTTGTAAAAAATATTATCAGAAAAATTTTTCTCATAGAAGTGCTAATTATAAGAGGTCCACTTTATCGCTTATGCTTTCAAGTATCTCGACAAGCTGGGCGAAAAACTGGTCTATTTCCTTCGTGCCTAATCTGGCATTGATATTTTTGGCATTTAGCATGCTTCTTAAGCTTCCTACATCGACCGCAAACTCTCTGGCTACATCATCCAAAATGCCGTCCTTGCTGCAGGAAGGCTGCTTGCCCTTCAGCCTCACAAGATTACGCAGTATATGAAGACTTGAAGTGGCGGATTTAAACAAAAAGTTTTTAAGAATAATTTTATTCGAGGTCCTCATGCAAAACTTTTTTATATTCAATATTTTCGACTTAAGTTCCTGCTCACATTGAAATCTTAAATTCTTTATATCTATCTGAAGATCCTTAAATATATCTTTGCCGTATAATACAGAATGACTCTCTTTCATATCTAAAAACTCTATGGGAAATACATCCAGCGACTTTTTTATATAATCTTCTGTAAAAAATACAGGATTTATAATAGAGAATTTATTCTTATTCAAAAGGCAGGCGGCCTTCTTAATTGACGATATGGACGTGTCGTTTAGCACAATGGCCAGATTTATATTAGAATATTTACCCGCGTATTCTCCCCTGGCAGCGCTCCCATATAGGGCCACGCAGACAAGCTGGTCCGAATAAACATTTCTTATGCATTCCACGAGTTTATCAACTGTTCTTTTTATATTATGCGGCAGATTTAATTCTTCCATAAAAAATTTTCTCATGGTACTATTATACCCTCCTCATCTTCGCGTCTTATAACTGTGTCATAAAAAGCGGCGCTCTGCCCGCCCAATAGCATATACATGCTTGCCTGCTCATAAGGATTAAAGTTAACGTCATCTCTGTATCGTCTTGCTACGAGCCTGCCCGACTCGCTATACATCTTTATCTCCATCATCTTGCCTGTTTCATCATAAGCGACTTCGTAGAGCAGGATAGGCCCGCTGTATATCCACCTTATTGCGGACCACCCGTCTATACCTATCTTTAACCTGCCCTTGCCGTCATACAGCGCTTCTTCTGTCTTCTTGCCGAGCATATTAAATCTTTCTATCTTCTCAATGGTGCCGTCGCCGCGGCAATATACGGAAGCCTTCAGATAACCGTTAACATCATACACGTCGCACTTTCTTACCTTTCCGGTCTTCCAAAACTCGAACTTCTTCAGGCTCTTTACTTCGCCGTCTCCATAAACGGCACAAGCCGTCAAAAGGCCGCATAACACAAAGAATAGCGCTATCTTTATCTTCAGCATCTATATTTTTCTAAAATATCCTCTACGTCTTTTAGTTTTACGGGCTTTGTAAGGTATTCGTCTGTCCCTATCGCCTTGGCGAAAAAACCTCTTATGGCAGGATATCCGGTAATCATTACGGTCTTGGAATTTATACTATTTTCTCTTATATATCTTACCAATTCAAGACCCGTCATCTCCGGCATATTGTGATCCAGAAATATTATGTCATAATGGTTCGATTTTATGAGCTCGAGAGCTTGCCTGCCGTCATAGGCATGATCCATATCGACATTTTTATAGCGAAGCCGCTCTTTGAGCATATCGATAAAATCCACCTCATCATCCGCTATTAAAATACGCATAAGCCGAGTATTATACCATATCAGTCTTTTAGGAACTTCTTAATTTCTATAAGCAAGTCGCTGAACTCAAACGGTTTGACCATATAGCCGTTGGCGCCGCATTTTTTTGCGACTGCCATATCGCTATCGGTTGCTTTTGCGGTAAGAATTATTATAGGAATACGAGTAAACCGCTTGTCGCTTTTAAGTATGTTGCAAACCCACAGCCCATCCACCTGCGGAAGCATCAGGTCCAGAAGAATCAGGTCGGGCGTTTCCGTGCGGACCTTTTCGAACCCCTCCTTGCCGTCAGATGCGCATATAGCATTAAAGCCGCTCTTCTCGAGGTGCATCTTTAAAAATAACGCCGCATCCGGCTCATCCTCTATGATCAATATTTTTTTCTTAGCCATCATGTCCTTTTAAATATTCACTTTTCTTCGATTCGCGCTTCATCCAGTGTGCCTTGTTCCGTATATATAAGAGTTGCCCTGACCCCCTTAAAGAAGGATGATGTGCCGGGCTTATATATACAATCTTCGCGCTTCCCATCCAAATCCTTAATTGAAACAACGGGCATGCCGTACCTTGCCTGAATATCGGATCTGGCCTGGCCTTTTTTAATGGTGCCTGCATTGATCGCTTTTTTCACTTTTTCGAAATTCTTCGTCTCGTCATCATACTGCTTTTTGATATCCGCCTGTGACTTCGAAACCTGGATCAAAACATCGAGGCCTTCGGCGCCGCAAACAGACGCAAGCAGTAAAAACAATATTCCTAAAACCGTAAAAGCTCTTATCGCCATCTATTCCGGCTCCTGCGAATCGCCAACCCTCTTAGCCACCTCAAAATACCATATATCATGCTGGCTCCACATGAGAGTTTTTCCGTCGCGCTGCTTAACATACCACCAATACGTTACGCCGTTCTCAAATTTATCTGCCGGAACCGCTATTGAGAATGTGCGCGGGTCGATAACCTGGTCAACTACAACATCATATCCATCACCCTTGTGAACAACTATTCTATAACTATCCCTGTTACCGCTCGGTATGGGCAGCATTGCCCACTCAAACACCACACCCTTGCCATCCGATATGTCCACCACAGACTGATCCTGCGGCTTCACATATGCAACACGCGGGACAGATCCGGGCCCGGCACCACCCATCCTGCTTTCCGCAATAAGCGGAATCAGTAAAATAGAACCGATAACAAACAAAGCACAGGCCTTTTTCATCTGCTTTTACCTCTCACCGGTATGCCCTGAGCGCGCAATTCATCAGTTTTCTCTTTCGAGCATTCCATGCATAAAAATATAGGTTTCGAATCGCTTCTGTCATACCCCGCGGTCTTTATAAGTCTCCATAAATGCGATACCTTCCCGCATTTATCACATTTACCTTCTTTTATATGCCATACTTCAACTGCCTTAGACGTGAAGATAAACTTATCTACCCAGAAGAATATGGCGCCGCCTATAAGATTAGCTATTATGGTGGAGTACAAACTTGCCCCCAGCTGCTTGACTACAAGCCATAGTATGGGCGTACTAAGCTGCCAACGTATCAAATATAGTACAAATCTTCTCATCTCACGACACCTTTCCTTTACCGCCCGCCGGCCTTCTCGGCGCAACGACCCACAGGACGATATAGATGAAGATAGTCAATCCGCCGAATAACGCGAATAGCACAAACAAAAGCCTGACAAAAGTCGAATCAACATTAAAATATTCCGCTATCCCGCCACATACGCCGCCTATTCTTTTATCAGTGGTCGATAGATAAAATTTTTTCATCTTTTTTACTCCCTTCCTTTGCAAAAAAAGAAATCGCCAGCAAGATCGTGGCGACTTTAACTATTTTTACCTTGTTTTTGGGCATATTTTGCCTCTCCTATTAAACCTAATAATATTATATAAAGCGATGAATTTCAAGCATAATCTGACACAAAAATGTCCGACAAAATAAAGCTTGACCAAATCTGGCTTCCTATCCTAACATATAGGCATGGAGAAGTGTCCTAACAACTCAAAATACACATTCAAAAAGTCTATACGTGTAAACAGCTATATAAAAAATATCATAGAAAAAAATTTCAGAGATGTTTGTAAAAATACCGGGCTTAAGCTCTCTTATGGCAAGATTGCCAGAGCATTCTGGGCTTCTCTTGCAGAAAAACCCGCACTTAGAAAAAAGTGTATGGATTTAGTATGTAAATCGATAATGAAAGACCACCGTAAAAAACAAGGGGGTCAGAATGGACATAAAAAACCCTGATATGATACCGGAGGCTGCAAAAAAAGCAATCTCGTGCAACGGAACTCATGCATGCCGCGGTAAGCCGGAAGAGATGTGCCCTCCGGAATCTATGGTGGCCAACAACCTACTGTTTGTCTCAAATAAAAAATATCCTCACTGCCCATACTATGTTCCATTCGGTTACGGCGGATGCTGCAACTTCCCTGTTCGCAAGGACATATATAAACTCTACGGAATTTAGCCGGATACCGAGTCACTTCTATAATAAAAAAGAGCCGCTATCAGTTAAGATAACGGCTCTTCTAATTTAACCCGGCACTGGTCTACTCTCCCAGCCAGTTGCCCGGCAAGTACCATTGACGCTGGAGGGCTTAACTTCCGTATTCGGAATGGGAACGGGTGTGGCCCCTCCGCTCTAAAGCACCGGGATAAAATCGATAACAATCCATAGTAACCATTAGGATCCTCGAGCCAAACCATTGAATAATAAAAAGGTCAAGCCAAACGACCGATTAGTACAGCTAAGCTAAAAGCCTCACGGCTCGTACACTTGCTGCCTATCAACCTTGTAGTCTACAAGGGGTCTTAAGGGATATCCATTCTCGGGGAGGGCTTCACGCTTAGATGCATTCAGCGTTTATCCTTTCCGAACGCGGCTACCCAGCCATTGCCACTGGCGTGACAACTGGAACACCGTAGGTTCGTCTGTCCCGGTCCTCTCGTACTAGGGACAGCCCCCCACAAATATCCTGCGCCTGCATCAGATAGAGACCGACAATACTGTTACTCTTCGCTTATTGCGAAGGGATCGGACATTTCTGCCGATCTCTGCATATCGCTATGCAGTTCGGACTATATCTTTCCGCCTTATCAGCGGATCCGGCGTATAGTCTCTGAGGTTTTAAGATGATAGAAGTTTTTCTTTTGAATATTTTTTAAACCTTACATTCGCTTGTTTGAAAACCAGCCCTACTATTCTGTCAAATCCTTTTCGCTCTAAATGCTCTCCATTATTTATAATTTCAAGCACTTCCGCGAAAATCTCATAATCAACCTGCTTCCCAGAATGTAGCGGATGTTCTTTAAAGAACGGAATTATTTTTTCTTTTAAATCTTTCCTATCTTTAACCACCAAAACCCACGATCTATCTGTAGAACTTTTAGGATGATTTGGTTTAATATAACCGCAACCTAATCTATTCCTAAAACCTTCTAAAACATTCAATCCTTTTGGATTTTGGCTCAAATGGAATTCTGTGATAACCTGCCACTTTAGCGGCAAATCCTCACGCTTACCAAATCCCACGTAGAAACACCCTTCGCCGTCAACAAAACCAGCGAAATATTCATCAGAAATCTTCGTCTTCTCGCTTACCTGCTGATTGTCCGCATACTGCGCATTGTCACTTGACTTCATAGAGATATATTAACTCTATCTGATTATTTTGTCAAGTAGCGAGTAATTCTCGGATTTTCCAGCATATAGCCAGATTTAAAGACAGCAACGGTCAACTCTACTGTCTTACGACGTTCTGAACCCAGCTCACGTACCACTTTAACCGGCGAACAGCCGGACCCTTGGGACCTTCTCCAGCCCCAGGATGTGATGAGCCGACATCGAGGTGCCAAACCTCCTCGTCGATGTGAACTCTTGGAGGAGATCAGCCTGTTATCCCCGGAGTACCTTTTATCCGTTGAGCGATGGCGCTTCCACACGCCAACCACCGGATCACTAAAACCTACTTTCGTACCTGCTCGGCTTGTTGGGCCTCACAGTTAAGCTCTCATCTGCTTTTGCGCTCAGCGTGCGATTGCCGTCCGCACTGAGAGAACCTTTGTACACCTCCGTTACATTTTAGGAGGAAACCGCCCCAGTCAAACTGCCCGTCTGGCATTGTCCCTTGGCCCGATATAGGGCCACAGGTTAGAATCCTAATACTATAAGGGTGGTATTTCACATTTCCGCTCCATCCACGCTAGCGCGCAGACTTCAAAGCGTCCCACCTATTCTACACATACAGGATCAAAATCCAGTACCAGAGTACAGTAAAGGTTCCGGGGTCTTTTCGTCTTGATGCAGGTAACCGGCATCTTCACCGATACTACAATTTCGCCGACTCACTCGTTGAGACAGCGGCTCTGTTGCTACA